>NZ_JACNAC010000010.1:0-134384 GCF_017349775.1 Pseudomonas sp. GW460-12-10-14-TSB1 | reverse complement strand
GGCCTGCCTCAAGCGCCATGTCCGGCGCCTGGTGCACCTGTCGTCGCCGTCGATCTATTTCGACGGTCGCGACCATCTGGGCCTGACCGAAGAACAAGTACCCAAGCGCTTCAAGCACCCTTATGCCGCGACCAAATACCTGGCGGAGCAGAAGGTGTTCGGCGCCCAGGAGTTCGGCCTGGAAGTGCTGGCGCTGCGTCCGCGTTTTGTCACCGGCGCCGGCGACATGAGCATTTTCCCGCGTCTGTTGAAGATGCAGCGCAAGGGCCGTCTGGCAATCATCGGCAATGGCCTGAACAAGGTCGACTTCACCAGTGTGCAGAACCTCAACGAAGCGCTGCTCAGCAGTTTGCTGGCCAGCGGCTCGGCCTTGGGCAAGGCCTACAACATCAGTAATGGCGCGCCGGTGCCGTTGTGGGACGTGGTGAATTATGTGATGCGCCAGATGGGCGTGCCGCAGGTCACGCGCTACCGTTCCTTTGGCCTGGCCTACAGCGTGGCGGCCCTCAATGAAGGCTTCTGCAAGCTCTGGCCCGGTCGGCCGGAGCCGACCCTGTCGCGCCTGGGCATGCAGGTCATGAACAAGAACTTCACCCTGGATATCAGCCGCGCCCGCCATTATCTGGATTACGAACCTAAGGTCAGCCTGTGGACCGCCCTGGATGAATTCTGCGGCTGGTGGAAGGCTCAGGACATAAGCTGAAAATAAACACTGAACCGAGTTCGGGGTTCAGGGTCGATCAGGGCGGCGGGTTAGCGGTTTATACTCGCCCCATTCAGCTATCACCGCGGTTCTAGAAAGGTTGCCCCATGCGTAACGATGCCAACGACGACTTCGACGATGTCCCAAGCCTGCGTGCCGATACCCTCGACGATGATTTCCCGACCACCGCCGCGGGCCGCGCGCGTACTTCGGTGCATTCGCGCAGCGTGCCGGCCGTCAAGGTCAAGGCACCGAGTGCCGGGCCACTCTGGGCGCTGGTCGGCGCCCTGTTCTTCGCCTTTATCGGCTTGGCCTGGTGGAGCTTCCAGCAGATCTCGCTGATGGAGCAGCAACTGGTCGCCACCCAGGAAAGTTTCGCCCGCATCAGCGAAGAAGCGGCGGGGCGCCTGCAGGATATTTCCGGCAAGGTGGTTGCCAGCCAGTCCAGCGTCAACAGCGACAGTGAAGCCTTGAAGCTGCAGATCAAGCAGCTGGAAAGCCGGCTGCAGGACCAGGGCAAGCAGCAGCAAGGCGTGGCCGGGCAGGCCACGGACCTGGACAAGCGCCTGGCCCAGATGACCGCGCAGGCGGCCGAGCAGCAGACAGCCAATACCCAGTTGCAGGCTCAGGTGAAAGCCCTGAACAGCGAACTGGCGGCCCTGAAAAGCGCGCCTGCCGACACCAGCAAGGTCGATGCCCAGTTCAAGAGCCTGAACGGCGAGATCGCCGCCTTGAAGAAACAGGGCAATCCGAGCGCCGCCATCGAGCGTCTGGAGCAGGACATGATCGTGCTCAAGAGCCAGCAGGACAATCGTCCCGCCGCTGCCCAGGGCGGAACCAACACCGCCGAGTTCGACGCCTTCCGCGGCCAGGTCACCCGCAACATCAATACCCTGCAGAGCCAGATCCAGAATCTGCAGCAGCAGCTCAATACCCGCCCCTGACCTTGACGACCTTCCCGCGCCTGGCGTGGGAAGGTCGCGGTTTTGCCTCTCACCTCCCTGTTTCGTTGAATACTCGACCATATCCTTTAGCCGTCTACGCTCTTGAAACACCAACAAGAACGAGGGACGCGCAATGAGGGGATTGCTTAGAGCCACGGTGCTGGGGTGGTTGCTGATGTTCTGTGGCAGCCAGGTCCAGGCGGCGGACGATGCCACGGCGGCCAAGGCCCTGCTGGAAAAGGCCCTGGCCTATTACCACGACCAGGGTGACAAGGCCTTCGCCGCTTTCAGCCGGCAGGGCGAGTTCGTCGACAAGGACCGTTATGTGTTTGTGGTCGACACCAAGGGGGTGATGCTGGCCAGTGGCGGGCCGTCGTCGGCGCTGATCGGCCGCGATGTTTCCGAGGTGCTCGGTCCGGATCTGCAAAAGGCCTTCAAGGACGCGCTGAAGATTCCCGAGGGCAATGGCATCCAGCAAGCCGAATACCGCTGGCAAAACTGGGCCGACGGCAAGGTCGAGCGCAAGCATGTGTATTACCAGCGGGTTGGCGAGCGGATCCTCGCGGTCGGCTATTACCTGCCGCGGGCTTCCGCCGAGCAGGCCAGGGCCTTGCTGGACAAGGCGGCGAGCGAGCTGGTGAAGGACGAGAAGGGTACGCTGACGGCGATCAACTCGCTCAAGGGCGGTTTCCTGCAGGACGACCTGTATGTGTTCGTGGTCGACCTGGACAGCCAGCGCTACGTGGCCCACGGCACCAACCTGCGGCTGATCAATACCGACTTCAACAAGGTCAAGGACCCGGATGGCAAACCGGTGGGCGAGCCGATCCTGGCGCTGATGGCCACCCAGGATCAGGGCGAGTATGAGTACCGCTGGAAGAACCCGGTGACGGCCAAGGTGGAAGACAAGCACGCCTACCTGCGCAAGGTCGGGCACTTCCTGGTGGCGGTGGGGTACTACAGCCCGTGAGGGCCGGTCGCCAGCCAGCTCGCCTATGGTAGAGCTGGCTGGCGATGCCGTTATTTGACCTTGTCTTCACGCCCGCGCAGCAGCGCATTGGGCATGGCCAGCGCCGCCGCCAGCCCCAGCAACGACACCGCCGCGCTGACCATCAGCAAGTGTTTGAAGGTCAGCAGCAACTCGGTCCGCAAGGCTCCCTGTTCCGGACCCGGCGCGGCGTTCAGGCCGTCGAGCAGCACATTGCCCGACTGGCCTTCGCCGATCAGCGCCGAACCGCTCAACTGGGCGAAGCTGGAGTCCTGCAACAGCGCCAGCAACAGTGCCGACATCAAGGCCACGCCCACCGCACCGCCCAGGGAACGGAACAGGTTGGTGGTGCTGGTGGCGACCCCGATATCCCGTTGTTCCACCGAGTTCTGGCTGCCCACGAGTGACGTCGGGAACTGCATGCCGGAGGCTATCCCGCTGAACAACATGAACACACTGCTCAGCAGCACCGCCTGGGGCGGGCTGAAGGCCATGCCGAGAACGGTCAGCGGCATCAGCAGGGCGCCACTGAGAATCATCGGTTTGTAGCGGCCGGTCACCGAGGTCATGCGTCCGGCGAAGTAGGCGCCTATCGGCAGGCCGATGGCCAGCGGCAGCAGGTGCAATGCCGCGCTGTCGGCACCGGCTCCGGTGACGCTCTGAAAGCGCAACGGCATCAGCACCGTCAGCGAGATGGCCTGGAAGCTGGTGAAGAACACCGTGCACCAGCACAGCATGGCATTGCGGTTGGCGAACAGGTGCATGGGCAGCAGCGGTTCTTCCGTGCGCCGTTCATGCCAGGCGAACAGGGCCAGGGCGACGACGGCACACGCCAGCAGGCCCAGCACCTCGCTGCTGCGCCAGGCGTGACCCTGGCCGAAGTGGGTGATCGCCAGCAGCAGGGCAGTCAGGCCGATGATCATCAACAGGGTGCCGAGGTAGTCGATGATCGGTTTGCGTTGCGGAGTCGGCAGCCCCCGCAGATTGCGTCTGGCCACCAGCCAGGCACCCAGGCCCAGGGGCAGGTTGATCAGGAACACCCAGCGCCAGGACAGGTATTCGGTCATGTAGCCGCCGAGCACCGGGCCGGCGACGCTGGCCGCCGCGTACATGCTGCTGAAGTAACCCTGGTAACGCCCACGTTCGCGGGGCGGCACTATGTCGCCGATGATCGCCTGGCTGACCGAAATCATCCCGCCGGCGCCGATGCCCTGGAAGATCCGCGCCAGCACCAGCTGTTCCATGTTCTGCGCCATGCCGCAGAACAGCGAGGCCAGGGTGAACAGGCCCATGCCGAACAGCATCAGCTTGCGTCGGCCATAGAGGTCGCCGAGCTTGCCGTAGATCGGCACCGACACGGTCATGGCCACCATGTAGCCGGAAATCACCCAGGCCAGCAGGCTGACGTCCTTGAACTGCGCGGAGATGGCGGGCATGGAGACCGCGACTATGGTCTGGTCCAGGGCGCCGAGGAAGATCGCCAGCATCAGGGCGATCAGTACGCTGCGAAGAGCCAATTGGGGTTGGCCAGGCTGGTTGGGGTTGGTCACGAAAGAACCTGCGGGCAGTGATTGACCCGCAGGGTGCAAGGCGAGCGGGAATGCTCGCTAGTGTACTCGATAGGCCCCTACTCGATAGCCTCGTAAGGAAGGCCGACGTAATTTTCCGCGATGGTTTTGCGCCCGGCCTCGGAGTCGACGAAGTACGCCAGCTCCGACTCGGCGATGCGCTGGCTGAAGTCGTCGGAGTCGGGGAAACGGTGCAGCATCGCGGTCATCCACCAGGAGAAACGCTCGGCCTTCCAGATCCGCCGCAGGCAGATTTGCGAATACTTCTGCAGCAGGTCGGTGCGCTGCTCGCGGTAGACCTTGAGCAGAATGTTGAACAGCGTGCTGACATCGCTGGCGGCCAGGTTCAGGCCCTTGGCTCCGGTGGGTGGCACTATGTGCGCGGCGTCGCCGACCAGGAACATCCGCCCGTATTGCATCGGCTCGACCACGAAACTGCGCAGCGGCGCGATGCTTTTCTCGATCGACGGCCCGGTTACCAGGCGTTCCGCCAGCTCTTCGGGCAGGCGCTTCTTGAGCTCGTCCCAGAAGCGTTGATCGGACCAGTCGGCGACATTTTCCTCTGCCGGTACCTGCAGGTAGTAGCGGGTGCGGGTGGTCGATCGCATGCTGCACAGGGCAAAGCCGCGTTCGTGGCGGGCGTAGACCAGTTCGTCGTGGACTGGCGGGGTATCGGCGAGAATGCCGAGCCAGCCGAACGGATAGACGCGCTCGAAAACCTTGAGCTTGTCGGCCGGGATCGACTGCCGGGCGACCCCGTGGAACCCGTCGCAGCCGGCAATGTAGTCGCAGTCCAGGCGATGGGGCTCGCCCTGGTAATCGAAGGTCAGGTAGGGCTGGTCGCTCTGCATGTCGTGGGGGCGCACGTTGTCGGCCTGGTACAGGGTCCGGGCGCCGACGGCCTGGCGGGCTTGCATCAGGTCGCGGGTGACTTCGGTCTGGCCGTAGATCGTCACGCTTTTGCCGCCGGTGAGGGCATGCAGGTCGATGGCCACCCGGCGGCCGTCGAGGGCCAGTTCGAAGCCGCCGTGCACCAGGCCTTCGGCGTCCATGCGCTGGCTGACCCCGGCCTGGCGCAGCAGGTCGACCATGCCTTGTTCCAGCACCCCGGCGCGGATGCGCCCGAGTACGTAATCCGGGGTTTGCCGTTCAAGGATCAGGGTATCGATGCCGGCCTTGTGCAGCAGCTGGCCGAGCAGCAATCCGGAGGGGCCGGCGCCAATGATGGCGACTTGAGTTTTCAGGGTTTTCATTGTTTTTATGACTCGCAAGCTTCACGCGAACAGGTTCGCTGAGTGATTTTTATGTTTCGAGTGCCTGCATTTTTCACTTGTGATGCTGTCAGTTGAAGGTGAAAACTGAGCCGATACCTGTTCATTTCACCAATCGGTGCGATTATCGCCCGTCACCCAGAGGCCTGGATTGCAGTTATGAATAAGCCTGCCTTGCCTTCAATTCCGGTGTTCAAACTCTATGGGGAAAGCCTGGATTGGCCGACACCGGACCTGCTGCACTGCGAAACCATTTCCAAGCGCAGCCGCGAGCACCATTGGGAAATCAAACCGCATCGGCATGCCGATCTCTGTCAGTTGCTGTTCGTGCATCGCGGGCAGGCCGAGCTTGAGATCGAAGGCCAGCGCACGTTGCTGGGGGAGTCGGCGCTACAGATCCTGCCGGCCCTGTCGGTGCACGGCTTTCGTTTTTCCGAGGACATCGACGGTTATGTGGTGACCCTGGCGGCCCCCTTGATGGCCCATCTGCAAGCCCAGCTGGGACACTCGGTGAATGCCCTGGCCGTGGCCGAGAGCTACCCGGCGGGCGCCGACGGCGACTACCTGAACAGTTTGTTTGCCGCGTTGCAGAACGAGTACCAGGGGCGTGAGCCGGCACGGGAAATGCTCATGCACTCGCTGGTCAGCGTGATCATGGTTTGGGTCAGTCGCCAGGCTATCCGGCGCCGCAGCGCCAGCCAGCGACCGCAGCGGGCACGGGAGTATTTCAATGGCTATATCCAGCTGGTGGAAACCCACTATCGCGAGCATGTGAAGGTCGAGGACCTGGCGCACAAGCTGGGGATCTCCGTTTCCCACCTCAATGGCACCTGCCGTGAACTGGCGGGCCAGCCGGCCCTGCAGATCATGCATGAACGCCAGCTGCTGGAGGCCAAGCGCTTGCTGACCTACACCAGCATGACCATCTACGAGATTTCCGACACCCTGGGGTTTTCCGATCCCACCAACTTCACCCGGCTGTTCCGCCGCCGGGTCGGGATCTCGCCCAAGGCCTTCCGCGACCGCTTGAAGAGCGATCACGAACAATGACGCCGCGCGCCAGCATCATTTCAGGGAGTTGAGGGTCGCGTTGTGCGGGATGCACTGGTCGACGTTGCAGCTGGCGTAGACACGTGGCTGTTGCCGGGCCTGCTCGACGCGATAGGCCGCTGTTCCATACAGCGCCAGGGTCGCGGTGCAGGTGACGAAAATGGCCAGGTATCTTCTTGTTTTGATGTTCATGGCAAACACCTCTGAACGAATACCCCTGCGCGTGTGGGGGTACTGTTATCAGCATAGATCAGCCACATGGATCAGCCATGGCCGCTGGCCAGGTCGCGGGCAGCGTGTTGACGGGGTATTCAGCGGTCTTATCGGGTTTTACAGCCCCTTGTCCCACTCCGGTTCTTCGGGGAAACGCAGCACCAGGAAGTCCAGCATGCTGCGCAGGGCCGCCGGCATGTGTTTGCGCGAGGCGTAGACCGCGTACATGTTCATTTGCCGGGGTTTGGCATGGGGCAGCAGGCGCACCAGTTCACCGCTGTGGATATGCACCCCGGCCTGGTAGCTGGGCAGCATCGCCACGCCGGCCCCGGCCATGGTCGCGCGCAACAGGGTGCTGGCTTCGTTGGCGCTGATATTGCCCTGCACCGGTACCGAAACCTGTTCGCCGTCCTGTTCGAAATGCCACAGGCTCTTGCCGAAATAGGAGTGGGTCAGGCAGTTATGCTGGCTGAGTTCCTCTACCCGCTGTGGCGTCGGGTGCTCGCGCAGGTAGGCCGGGGAGGCGCAGATCACCGAGCGGCATACCGTCAGCCGCCGGGCGATCAGGTTCGGGTCCAGGTCGTTGCTGGTGCGGATCGCCAGGTCGATGCGCTCGTCCACCAGGTTCACCGTGCGGTCGAGCATCTGCAGGTCGATGCTGACGCCGGGGTAACGCTTGACGTAAGTGGCCATGGCATCCGCCAACTGGGCCTGGCCGAACGAGGTGCTGACGCTGATGCGCAGCAAGCCGCGGGGCGCATCGTCGGGTTCGCTGACGGCGGCTTGCATGTCCGTCGACAACTCGAGCATCTGCCGGCAGCGGGGCAGGATCTCGGTGCCCGCCGCGGTCAGGCTCAACTTGCGGGTGGTGCGGTGCATCAGCCGGGCGCCGACCCAGTCCTCCAGCTCCGCCAGATAACGCGAAACCACCGGCCGCGAGAGGTCCAGGTGGTCGGCGGCGGCCGACTGGCTGCCAAGGTCGACTACGGTGACGAAGACGCGCATTGCTTGAAGACGATCCATGATTTGCCCGCTTTCAGAAACAAACTATGTCCAAGCATCGCATTTTTTGTAACGAGTGCGGCAACTAAGCTTCATCTCCATCGCCACCTACCCATGGCCACTTACGGCCGACAGACCATCGGAGCTGCATATGATCGGATTCACCTCACTCAAGCGCCTGCTGCTGGCGACCGCCACCCTGGGTTTCGCCGCCCATGCCGCCGCCGTCGAGCCGGCCCTGAAGCTGGATGTGTACAACCCGGGTACCGCGGCGATCTTCCCGGTGACTTCGGTACTGGTCAGCGGCAAGAAGGAAGCGATCCTGGTGGACGCGCAGTTCGGCAAATCCCAGGCCGAGCAACTGGTGGAGAAGATCCGCGCCAGCGGCAAGCAACTGACCACCATCTATATCAGCCACGGTGACCCGGACTACTACTTCGGCCTGGACACCATCACCCAGGCCTTCCCCAAGGCCAAGGTCGTGGCGTCGCAGCCGACCGTCGAGCACATCAAGGCCACGGTCGACGGCAAGCTCGCGTTCTGGGGCCCGAAAATGGGCGCCGACGTTCCAGCCAAGACCATTGTGCCGGGCGTGCTCAAGGGCCACAGCCTGACCCTGGAAGGGCAGAAGCTGGACATCATCGGCCTGGACGGCAAGCAGCCTGACCGCACCTTCGTCTGGATCCCGTCGATCAAGGCGGTCGTCGGTGGCGTGGTGGTGGCGGAAAACATCCATGTGTGGATGGCCGATACCCAGACCGCGCAATCCCACAAGGACTGGCTGACGACCCTGGACACCATCGCCGCGCTGAAACCCCAGACCGTGGTGCCGGGCCATTACCTCGGTGAAAGCGCCCGCTCCCTGGCTCCCGTGCATTTCACCGCCGACTACATCAAGGCCTTCGATGAAGAAACCGCCAAGGCCAAGGATTCCGCCGAACTGATCGCGGCGATGAAAAAGCGCTACCCGGACCTGGGTGAAGACAGCTCCCTGGAGCTGAGCGCCAAGGTCGCCAAGGGCGAAATGAAGTGGTGATTCGACTGCCCCCGCGCCTGGCGCGGGGCACTCCCTGTAAGGCTTTGCGTCACTTATCGGAACTGGAGAACTGTCATGAGCAAGATCGCAATCATTGGTGCCACCGGTCGTGCCGGTAGCCAACTGCTGGAAGAAGCCCTGCGTCGTGGTCACAGCGTCACCGCGATTGCCCGTGACCCGGCGAAAATCGGCAATCGCGCCGGCGTGGTGAGCAAGGCGGTCGACGCGCTGGACGGCGCGGCGTTGCAGGTCGCGGTCGCCGGTCACGATGCGGTGATCAGCGCGGCGCACTTTTCCACCATCGCGCCCAAGGCCGTGATCGACCCGGTGAAAAAGGCCGGCGTCAAACGCCTGCTGGTGGTGGGCGGTGCCGGTTCGTTGCTGTTGCCAGACGGCAGCCGGGTGATCGACGCCGCCGGTTTTCCGGCTGAGTACAAGGCTGAAGCCAGTGCCGGCAGTGTGTTCCTCGATACCCTGCGCCAGGAGAAAGAGTTGGACTGGACCTTCCTGTCGCCATCGGCGGAGTTCGTCGAAGGCGAGCGCCGCGGGCAGTTCCGCCTGGGCCAGGACCATCTGCTGGTGAGCGCCGAAGGCAAGAGCTGGATCACCTTCGCCGACTTCGCCATCGCCCTGATCGATGAGCTGGAAACTCCGAAGCACTCCCGCCAGCGTTTCACTGTCGGTTACTGAGACACCTGTAGCCGCTGCCGAAGGCTGCGATCGGCTGCGCAGCAGTCGTAAATCGATCAATGCGTTGATTCAGACATAACGCAATGACTGGAAGACGACCGCTACGCGCTCGATCGCAGCCTGCGCCAGCGGCTACAGAGCTACATCGGCTACAGGGCTATCTGGCCCGGGCCTGTTCCACCAGCCAGTCCAGCAAGGCCCGCAACTGTGGCGATGGCGCTGAGCGGTCGGGGTGGACCAGGTAGTAGCCCAGGCCGGTGCGCACCTTCAATGCAAATGGCATGACCAGCCGCCCGGCGCTCAGGTCTTCGCCGATCAATGCCCAGTCGCCAATGGCTACCCCCGTCCCCTGGGAGGCGACCGACATCGCCAGGTCCAGGGTTTCGAAATGCTGCCCCTTGCCGATGTTGTTCAGCACCGTTCCCGAGGCTTTCAGCCAGGTATTCCAGTCATGGGTATCCAGGGTCGGATGCAGCAGCATGTGCTGCTGCAGGTCGGCCGGGGTCTTCAGCGGTATCGCCCCTTCGAGCAATGCAGGTGAACACACCGGTGTCAGCTGTTCGTCGAACAGGTGATAGGCCCCGAGGGTGGAGGGGGGCGGGGCGCCGTAAATCACCGCGGCGTCGAAGTGTTCGCGGCTGAAGTCGACCCCGTGCTGCACCGTGGTGGTCAGCCGCACAGGCACGTCCGGCCGCTCTTTCTGCCACTGCATCAGGCGTGGCAACAACCAGCGCATCACGCAGGTGGACGCCTTGAGTTGCAGGGTGTCGCGGTTCACGCCGATCTGTTCCACCCCCTCGCTGATCAGGCCGAACACCTGTTCCACCCGTGGCAACCATTCCCGTCCTTCGGCCGTCAGGCTCAGGCCGCGGGCCTGGCGCTGGAACAAGGCATAACCCAGGTGGCTCTCCAGGCCGGCGATCTGCCGGCTCACCGCACCCTGGGTGATATGCAACTGCTCGGCCGCGTGGGTGAAGTTGCAGCAGCGCGCGGTGATCAGAAAGGTGTGCAGCGCGGGCAAGGGCGGGAGGCGTTTCATAAAGGGCCAAGGCATGACGTGAGGACATGGCTAGTATGACTTTTTATCCATTGTTCCCGCTACACGCGGCCCGTTCCAATGACGCCTTCCCCGTGCCTGGCCACGCATCGGCCAGCCAGGCACACCGTCTCAAGCGAACAAGAAGGGCAAGACATGGCGACGTGCGGCGAAGTGTTGGTCAAGTTACTCGAAGGTTATGGCGTCGAGCAGGTCTTCGGCATTCCGGGGGTGCATACCGTCGAGCTGTATCGCGGCCTGGCCCGTTCGCGCATCAGGCACGTTACGCCGCGTCACGAGCAGGGCGCCGGTTTCATGGCCGACGGTTATGCCCGCACCAGCGGCAAGCCGGGGGTGTGCTTCATCATCACGGGCCCCGGGATGACCAACATCACCACCGCCATGGGCCAGGCCTATGCCGACTCGATTCCGATGTTGGTGATCTCCAGTGTGCAGTCGCGCAGCCAGCTCGGCGGCGGCCGCGGCAAGTTGCATGAGCTGCCGAACCAGGGCGCGCTGGTGGGCGGGGTGGCGGCGTTCTCCCATACCCTGATGTCCGCGGCGGAACTGCCGGGCGTGCTGGCCCGCGCCTTCGCACTGTTCCAGGCCGGTCGGCCGCGCCCGGTGCACATCGAGATCCCCCTCGACGTGCTGGTGGAGGAGGCCGATGACCTGCTCGACAGCGAGCCTGTGAGCATCGCCCGGGCCGGCGCCGCGCCCGCCGCCATTGCCCGGATGAGCCAACTGCTGGCTGGCGCCAGGCGTCCGCTGATCCTCGCCGGTGGCGGCGCGATCGATGCCGCCGCTTCCCTGACCCGTCTCGCCGAACTGCTCCAGGCACCGGTGGCCCTGACCATCAATGCCAAGGGTATGTTGCCGTCGCGGCACCCGCTGCTGATCGGCTCGACCCAATCGCTGGTGGCGACCTGCGCCCTGGTGGCCGATGCCGACGTAGTCCTGGCTATCGGCACCGAGCTGGCCGAAACCGATTACGACGTGACCTTCGCCGGTGGCTTCGAGATTCCTGGCGCCCTGCTGCGCATCGACATCGACCCTGACCAGACCGTGCGCAACTATCCGCCGAAAGTGGCGCTGGTGGCCGACTCCCACAGTGCAACCGAAGCCTTGCTGGCCGAGCTGGGCAAGCAACCGCTGAGCGAGCGCGACAGTGCCTGGGGCACCGCCCGTGCTGGTGCCCTGCGCAACGCACTGGAGCAGCAGTGGGACGCGCCGACCCGGGCGCAGACGTTGTTCCTCGAAACCGTGCTGCAAGAGCTGCCGGAGATCGTCATCGTCGGCGACTCCACGCAGCCGGTGTACAGCGGCAACCTGGCCTTCAACCCCGAGCGTCCGCGCCGCTGGTTCAACTCCTCGACCGGCTACGGCACCTTGGGTTATGCCTTGCCGGCGGCAATCGGCGCCTGGCTGGGCGGCGCTTCCGAGCGCAATGCCCGGGGCCCGGTGGCGTGCCTGATCGGCGACGGCGGCCTGCAGTTCACCCTGTCGGAACTGGCCTGCGCGGTGGAAGCGCGCACGCCGATCATCGTGCTGCTGTGGAATAACCAGGGCTACGAAGAAATCAAGAAATACATGGTCAACCGCGACATCGAGCCGGTGGGCGTGGACATTTACACGCCGGACTTCATCGGCGTGGCCAAGGCCCTGGGCTGCGCTGCCGAGGCCATCGACAGCGTCGACGGATTGCGCGATGCCCTGCGCGCGGCCAGCGATCGCCAGGGCCCGACCCTGATCGAAATCGACCAGGCCGGCTGGATGCGGGCGGTGCAAGCATGAGCCAGGCAAACCTGTTGAACGGCCTCTACATCGACGGTCAGTGGTGTGCCGGCAGCGAACTGCTGCCAGTGATCAATCCCTCCACCGAAGAGCCGCTGGCGCTGGTCGCTGGTGGCGACCGACACAGCGTCGAGCAGGCGGTGACTGCCGCCCAGGCCGGGCTCGTGCACTGGGCCGCGGCCAGCGGTGCCGAGCGTGGCGCGGTGTTGCGGCGGATCGCCGCCGGGGTCGCCGAGCGCCGTGAACGCCTGATGCACCTGCAGTCGAGCAACAACGGCAAACCGCAATTCGAAGCGGCCATCGACGTCGATGACGTGATTGCCACCTTCGAGTACTACGCGGGGCTGGCCGAAGGCCTGGACGCCGCCCAGGACCGCGACGTGCCGTTGCCCAGCGATGATTTCAGCGCCCGTGTGCGGCGTGAGCCCTGTGGCGTGGTCGGCCTGATCGTGCCGTGGAACTTCCCGATGGTCACCACCGCCTGGAAGCTCGCGCCGGCCCTGGCTGCCGGTTGCAGCGTGGTGCTCAAGCCCTCGGAAGTCACCCCGCTGCCGGAACTGGAACTGGCAGCGATCATCGCCCAGAGCGGCTTGCCCAAGGGCGTGTTCAACCTGGTCTGCGGCACCGGGCTGGCGGTGGGCGCGCCGCTGGCGGCCGATCCGCGGGTGGCGAAGATTTCCTTCACCGGCAGCAATGCGGTCGGGGTCCAGGTCATGCAGCGCGCGGCGGAGACGGTCAAAGGCGTGAGCCTGGAGCTGGGCGGCAAATCTTCGCTGCTGGTGCTGGCGGATGCCGATCTTGAATTGGCAGTGGAACTGGCCTGTGGCGGCGGTTTTTTCAACGCCGGGCAGATGTGCTCCGCCACCAGCCGGGTGCTGGTGGCGGACGAGCTGGCGGACGAGTTCCTGCTGCGCCTCAAGGCGCGGGCCGAGGCGATTCGAGTGGCGGACCCTTTCGAGCCGGACGTGGAGATGGGCGCGCTGGTCAACCAGGCGCAATACCGGCGAGTGCTGGGCCATATCGATCGCGGGCTGAGTGTCGGGGCCAAGCTGGTATGCGGTGGTGGGCGTCCAGCGGACCGGGAGCGTGGCTTTTTTGTACGGCCGACCCTCTTCACCGAAGTGCCCCTCGACAGTGCGCTATGGCGTGAGGAGATCTTTGGCCCGGTGCTCTGCGTGCGCAGTTTCGCCAGCGAGGCCGAGGCCATCGCACTGGCCAACGACAGCGAATTCGGCCTGGTGGCCAGTGTGGTCGGCGCCGATCTAGAGAACGCCGAGCGGGTCGCCAATGCCTTGCAGGCCGGGCTGGTGTGGATCAACGCGCCGCAAGTGATCTTCCCGCAGACCGCCTGGGGCGGCTACAAGCAGAGCAGCATCGGCCGCGAGCTGGGTCCTTGGGGATTGCAGGCGTTCCAGGAGATCAAGCACGTGGTTCGCGCGCGCTGAGCCGCGCAAAAAAACACTCCATGCCTCGCCAGGAGGCATGGGGTTTTCAATTTTCGGTCATTGCATCTGTCAGACGCTGCTGCGCAGGCGCGCCATATCCCGCAGCGGCGGCGCGCCGAACTGGCGGCTGTATTCGCGGCTGAACTGTGAGGGGCTTTCGTAGCCGACCCGGTAACCGGCGGCGGACGCCTCCAGCCCTTCAGTCAGCATCAGGCGCCGGGCTTCCTGCAGGCGCAGTTGCTTCTGATACTGCAAGGGGCTCATGGCAGTCATGGCCTTGAAGCGGTGGTGCAGGGTGGACACGCTGAGGTTCACCCCGCGGGCCAGATCGTCGATGCGCAGCGGTTGCTCGTAGTTGCCGTTCAGCCATTTGATGGCCTGGCTGACCCGGTGGCCCTGGCTGTTGGCGATGGCGATCTCATATAACCGGTGGCCCTGGGGGCTGCGCAGCAGCCGGTAGAGGATCTCCCGACGAATCAGCGGCGCGAGCATGGCGATGTCTTTGGGCGTATCCAGCAGGCGGGTCAGGCGCAGCACGGCGTCGAGCATCGGCGTATCCAGGCGTTCCACATACAGGCCACGGCCGACAGGACGGTTCGGCACCCCCAGCGGCCCGGCATCGGCGATCAGCGTGCTGATTTCGGCCGGGTCGATGTCCAGGCGCAGGGCCAGGACCGGTTCCAGCGGCGAGACATCGGCCAGGCGTCCGCTCAATGGCATGGAAACCGAGACCACCAGGTAGTTGAGCGGGTCGTAGTTGAACTCCTCGTCGGCCAGCCGTACTTCCTTGCGCCCCTGGGCCATGATGCACAGGGCCGGCTGGGCCAGCACCGAGGCGAAATCGTGGGAGTGGCTGTAGCGCGAAACGAACAGCGACTGGATCGCCGTGGCATAGCTGCCGTCTTCGCCGGTGTTGCGAGCAATGATCCCGGCCAGCTCCGCCCGCTGTTTTTCCATTTCCGCATCCAGTGGCGGCTGCTGGGTTTCGAGCGATGACATGAAGGCCCCTCCGGGATGATTGCGATGGCCACAGCTTAAATTTGTGCAAGCGCCAGGGGTAGGCGATTCCTGCGTAAATCTTGCCTGATCCTGCCACACGTGCGCGCGTGAGCAGAGCCGAGTCCTGTACGCGGGCTGTCACTTGCTTGAAACAACGTTGTGGTTTTTTTCCGCGGGCGGTGCTGGATCCGCTGCTCTCAAATCAGGTTCGCAGGATTGTGCAATACGCTGGCAGGAATCGACTAACGGCCGTTGCGCCGGGCGCTTAATCTTGGATCCTGTCGCAGCCCGTCCCATGGCTGCCTCGACACCACCCTGGGAGGGTCGCACATGTCCACGCATATTCCCGTCAGCCACATGGCATTCGTCCGCGCCCGCGCCGGTCGCTCAACCGAGTTGGGTGCTCGCTTGAGCAGTCTGATCGAACCATCCCGCCAGGCCACAGGTTGCCTGCAGTTCGCCTTGCAGCATTCGCAGTGCGACGCTGATTTGTGGCTGGTATCCGGGTTCTGGAGCAGCCAGCAGGCGATGACCGATTACTTCTGCTCGCCGGCCATGGCGATATTTGCCGAGCTGGTCCAGGACCTGGTGGTCAACAGCCTGGATTTCCATACCTTCAGCGACGTCTCGGCGGCCCAGGCCGAAGGCGAATACGCGCAACTGAACGGGGCACCGGTACACCAGCTGGCCAGCTGAGGGTTTAGAATGGCCGACTTTCCATTGGCCAGGATCAGCAACATGGCACGTAAAGAGTTTGCAGCATACGAAGCGGTTTCCGCCGTGGTTCCAGGTGAAGGGGGCTACAGCGCCGCCATCGCGGTCAAGGCCCTGGGTGGTTCAGGGGCACCGCGCTTTCACAAGGTTCTGGACGACCAGAAATTCAAGACCGCCCACGACGCCGACCAGGCTGCCGCGCAGAAGCTTGAGCAGTTGATCGACGTGAACGAAGACGGCGAACTGGCCTGGGAAACGGCCTGATCCGGGTCGCTATCTGATCTGAGAAGCTACCTGGTCTGAGAAGCTACCTGACCGCCCCCGGGCGGAACATCTTGAACAAGGCCTCTGGCCCCAGCTGGAAATAATCCGCCGGCCCGCCGCCGCGCAGAATCGGTTCTGCCGCGGCGGTGTCGTATATCCCATCCTTGAGCAGCCACTTGGCGATATGCACGGCGACCACCTCGCCGAGGATCAGCCAGCTGGGCACCAACTCCTGATCCGCGCGCTGCAGTTGAATGATCTGGGTGACCTTGCACTCGAAGGACACCGGGCTTTCGGCTACCCGCGGCACAGCAATCACCTTCGAAGCCACGGGCGTCAGCCCCGCCAGTTCGAACTCATTGACCTCGGCCGACACGGCCGCGCAGCTCTGGTTCATCTGCTCGGCCAGTGGGCGGGTGGCGAGGTTCCAGGTGAACTCGCCGGTCTGCTCGATGTTGTTCAGGCTGTCTTTGCGACCGACGCTGGAGAAACCGATGATCGGCGGAATGTAATTGAAGGCGTTGAAAAAACTGTAGGGCGCCAGGTTCAGCCGGCCTTGCAGGTCCTGGGAGGAGATCCAGCCGATCGGGCGCGGGCCGACGATGGCGTTGAATGGATCGTGGGGCAGGCCGTGGCCCTGGGCGGGTTCGTAGTAATGGATGTCTTCGGACATGACAGGCTCTTGCGCGGACAAAGAGGGAAGGCCGCCATAGTGCAAGCCATTGAAAGTGAATGCCAGCCTTGCGGCGTGCGGTTTTCCCCGGGCCAGAAACAACTAGGCCCGGCCGAAGCCGGGCTGCGGGGCATCCCTGAGGGTTAGCCGATGGCGGCGGCAGTTCCGGTGCGATCGAAGCCGTCGGCAGCGATTGCGTCGGCGGTGCCGGTGCGATCGAAACCATCGGAGGCGACTGCGCCTGCGGTACCAGTGTGATCGAAGCCATCGGAGGCGACTGCGCCTGCGGTGCCGGTGTGATCGAAGCCATCGGAAGCGACTGCGCCTGCGGTGCCGGTGTGATCGAAGCCATCAGAAGCAACTGCGCCTGCGGTGCCAGTGTGGTCGAAGCCGTCGGAAGCCAGGCTGGCGCTGGTCGAGCTGCCCGAGGTGAAAGTGGCCGAGCCGGTGCGGTCGTAGCCATCGGCGGCGAAGGTGTTGGCAGCCAGTACGGAAAGGGTCAGGGCGAGGATCAGTTTGCTTTTCATGGTGGTCACTCCAGGTTCGTTGACGTTTTGTGCAGTGGGTGTGGAATAAATACTACGCCAGTTAATTTGATTAAAAAGCGCAAATAAATGCTTAAAAATATCTATTTAATCGATGTTTGTGGCGCCAGAAATACCTGCATGAAGCCTCTTTCCTGCTTCTGCACCGATTTCGATGGGGGCAGAATGCGGGCAGGGCATTAACCGATCATTAACCTGTCTGAACCGTCGAAAAATCGCGATCAACGGTTTTTTCATTCGCCACTTACCTATTTTTCACCGCTCGCCCCGCAGCCTTCGCTCCGACATAGAAGTCCAAGACGGACCGTCCTCAATCGAGCCCTGGAGCACTGCTGCGAATGAATAAACTCCCTCAGATCACCCTGGCGTTCTGGGTCATGAAAATCTGCGCGACTACCCTTGGGGAAACCGCTGGCGACTTGCTGTCGATGACCCTGAATGTCGGCTACGCCATCAGCTCGATGATCCTGATCAGCGTGTTCCTGCTGACCCTGGTCACCCAGCTGTTTTCGAAAACCTACAACCCGGTGCTGTACTGGATCGTGATCCTCTCCACCAGCACCGCCGGTACTACCATGTCGGATTTCATGGACCGCACCCTGGGCCTGGGTTATGCCACCGGCTCGGCGATCCTGATTGCGATCCTGCTGGCGATCTTCGCGGTCTGGCGCCTGAGCGGCGATCCGCTAGACGTCAACAAGATCCAGACCCTGCGCGGCGAGCTGTTCTATTGGCTGGCGATCCTGTTTTCCAACACCCTGGGTACGGCGCTGGGGGACTACCTGGCGGACGACTCGGGGCTGGGGTTCGCCGGCGGCGCGCTGCTGATCGGTTCGACCATCGCCCTGGTGGTGGTGCTCAAGTACTGCACCCGGATCTCTTCGGTGCTGCTGTTCTGGGTGGCGTTCGTGCTGACCCGGCCGTTCGGCGCGACCCTGGGCGACTTCCTGACCAAGCCCCTGGAAAAGGGCGGCCTGGACTTCGGCACCATCGGTTCGTCGGCGGTTTTGGCGGGGATTCTGCTGGTGATGATTGCCGGGGCTTCGTACTACAAGAACCGTAGCGAGCGGCAGGTGGCGGCGGAATTGGGTTGATTGTTTGAGCGCCGCGTTTGAGCACCGCGTCGCGGCTATCGCGAGCAAGCTCGCTCCTAAAGGGGGGGCGATCTGTAGGAGCGAGGCTTGCCCGCGATAGAGATTTACCTGACACCACAGCGCGAGGGCCTTGCACCCTCGCGCTTTTTATTGCGGGTCAGTCAGTCTCGATCCGCGAGTGTTTGCGGGTGTCTTTCATGGTGATGTAGACCAGCAGCGACACGGCGATGCAGGCGGTGACATACCAGTAGTAGCCGGTTTCCATGCCGACGCTCTTGAACCACAGCGCGATGTATTCGGCGGTGCCGCCGAAGATCGACACGGTCAGCGCATAGGGCAGGCCCACGCCCAGGGCGCGGATCTCGGTCGGGAACAGCTCGGCCTTGACCACCGCGTTGATCGAGGTATAGCCGCTGACGATGATCAGCGCCGCCATGATCAGGAAGAACGCGCCCCACCAGCTCTGGACGGTGTGCAGGGTGGTGAGGATCGGCACGGTGAAAATGGTGCCGAGGATGCCGAAGGCGATCAGGATCGGGCGGCGGCCGATCTTGTCCGACAGCGCACCGACCACCGGTTGCAGGCACATGAACAGGAACAGGGTCGCCGCGGAAATGGTGGTGGAGTCGGAGATGCTCATGCCGACGGTGTTCACCAGGTATTTCTGCATGTAGGTGGTGTAGGTGTAGAAGGCCAGGGTGCCGCCCATGGTCAGGCCGACCACGGTCATCAGCTCTTTCGGATGACGCATCAGGGTGCGCATCAGGCTTTCTTTCGGCTTTTCCTTCTTCTTGGTGAAGGACTCGGTTTCTTCCATGCCACGACGCAGGTACAGCGCTACGACCGCGCACAGGGCGCCGATGCCGAACGGAATGCGCCAGCCCCAGGATTGCAGCTCTTCGGTGGTCAGCACGTTCTGCAGCACGATCAGGACCGCCAGGGCGATGAGCTGGCCGGAGATCAGGGTCACGTACTGGAAGCTGGAGAAGAAGCCGCGACGTTCCTTGGTCGCCATCTCGCTGAGGTAGGTGGCCGAGGTGCCGTACTCACCGCCGACCGACAGGCCCTGCATCAGGCGCGCCAGGACCAGCAGGATCGGGGCGCCGACGCCGATGGTTTCATAGCCGGGAGTCAGGGCGATGATCAGGGAGCCGAAGCACATCAGCAGCACCGAGGCCATCAATGCGGCCTTGCGGCCTTTGCGGTCAGCGTAGAGCCCCATCAGCCAGCCGCCGATCGGACGCATCAGGAAGCCCACGGCGAAGATCGCGGCGGTGTTGAGCAGTTGGGCGGTGGTGTCGCCCTTGGGGAAGAAGACTTTGGCGAAGTACAGGGAGAAGGCGGCGTAGACGTACCAGTCGTACCACTCGACCATGTTGCCGACCGAACCGCTGAAGATCGATTTCAGGCGACTGGCAGTGGTCTTTTCTTTGGCAGGCGCAGCTGCCGCCCCAAGAGGCAGGGTTTGCGAGTTATCCATGACGGATCCTTCATTTAATTGTTTTTGTGGAGCGCGCCGAAACGCAGCCTGCTGGGGCTATAGCAGGAGCTGTGCCAGAAGCCGCAAGGCCCGTTCTAGAAGGGTTTTAGGATTTAGATGAGCGGAAAACTGCTCATTGGCGAAAGTGCGTGAGCGGAAAGTCGCCTATTAGGTTGTGCTTGTAAGGACGCCATCGCGGGCAAGCCTCGCTCCTACAGCCCCCGATCTTCTGTAGGAGCGAGGCTTGCCCGCGATAGGGATGGCCCGGATAAAACATCTCCTCGGGCATTACTCCTCCCCGAGAAACATCTCCCGCGCCAGCCCATGGCGCTGCATCTTTTCATTGAAGGTGCGGCGCGGCAGTTGCAGATCAACGAGCACCGCCTTGATGTCGCCCTTGTGCCGGGTCAGCGCGGCCCGCAGGCATTGCGCCTCGAAGGCTTCCTGTTGCGCCGCCAGGGACTGGCCGGGGTCGATGGTTTCCGGCTCCGGCTCGCCCAGGCCGAGCACCTGGCGTTCGGCGACGTTGGCCAGCTCGCGCACGTTGCCCGGCCAGTCGTGGCTCAGCAGGCGGCTCAACTGCGCCCCGCTCAGGGGCGCGACGCCGCGGCCCAGGCGCTCGGCGGCGGCGTGGGCGAAATGTTCGTACAGCAGCGGAATGTCCTCGCGCCTATCCCGCAGCGGCGGCAGGCGCAGCTGTGCGACGTTCAGACGGTAGGCCAGGTCTTCGCGAAAACGCCCGGCGCGGGCTTCGTCCAGCAGGTCCGGCTTGGTCGCGGCAATGATCCGCAGATCCACGGCAATGCTCTGGTTGGAACCCAGTCGCTCGAGCTTCTGTTCCTGCAGCACCCGCAGCAGCTTGACCTGCTGGGCCAGCGGCATGCTTTCGATCTCGTCGAGGAACAGGGTGCCGCCGTCGGCGTATTCCAGCTTGCCGATGCGCTTGCCCTGGGCGCCGGTAAAGGCGCCGCTTTCGTGGCCGAACAGTTCGGCCTCGAACAGTTGCTCGGGGATCGCCGCGCAGTTCAGGGCGACAAAGGGCTTGTCGGCGCGCGGCCCGAAGTCGTGCAGGCAGCGGGCGACCAGTTCCTTGCCGCTGCCGGTCTCGCCACGGATCAGCACGTTGACCGGCAGCGCGGCCAGGTCGACCACCTGGCGCCGCAGGGTCTGCAAGGCGCGGGACACGCCGAGCAGGGTGGAATCGATTTTCTCCCGGGTATCGGCCTGTTCGTGCAGGCGCCGGTTCTCCAGGACCAGGCCGCGTTTATCCAGAGCTCGGCGCAGGCTGCTCAGCAGGGTTTCCGGACTGAAGGGTTTTTCCAGGAAGTCATAGGCGCCGTCGCGCATTGCTTCCACCGCCATCGGCACGTCGCCGTGGCCGGTCAGCAGGATCACCGGCAGGTCGGCGTCGCGCTGCTGCACCTGTTTGAGCAGCTCCAGGCCGCTGATGCCAGGCATGCGCACGTCGCTGAGGATCACCCCGGGGAAGTCCCTGGGCAGCCGGGCCAGGCAGTCCTCGGCGCGACTGAACAGCTGCACCTCGAAGCCCGACAGGTTCAGCCATTGTTCGACGGCGGTGCGAATACTGGCTTCGTCGTCGACCAGCATCACCGAATTCAACATGGGATATGCGCCTCCAGGTCGATGGGCAGGCTCAGGGTGAAGATCGCGCCCTGGCCTTGATTACCGGCGCTCAGGCGCCCGCCCAGTTCGTGGACGATAGCGTAGGACACCGCCAGGCCCAGGCCCAGGCCGTCACCCACCGGCTTGGTGGTGAAGAACGGATCGAAGACGTTCGGCAGGTGTTCTTCGGCGATGCCGCCACCGCTGTCGATGACGCTCAGGCTCCACAGCTGCTGGTCGGCTTCGAGGCGGATTTCCAGGTGCTTGAGAGGCTTGTCGTGCATGGCGTCCAGGGCGTTGCGCAGCAGGTTGATCAGCACCTGCTCCAGGCGTATGGCATCGCCGCGCACCCAGGCCGGGCGTGTCAGCTGCAGGCGTGTGTCGACCTGTTCGTCGCGCAGCCGGGTATCCAGCAACTGCAGGGCCTGATCCACCACCGCCGCCAGGTCCAGGCGTTCGCGCAGGCCGCTGGGGCTCTTGCGGGCGAAGGTTTTCAGGTGGCCGGTGAGGCTGGCCATTCGGGTCAGCATATCGTCCAGCGGTTTCAGGGCCTGGTAGGCCTCGTCGACCCGCCCGTGATCGAGCAGCAGGCGCAGGGTGGCCAGTTGCATGCGCTGGGTGGTCAGCGGCTGGTTGATTTCGTGGGCCAGGGCCGCGGACATCTGCCCCAGGGCAGCGAGCTTGGCCGACTGCACCAGACCATCCTGGGCGGTGCGCAGGTCGCGGGTACGCTCCTCGACCAGGCGTTCGAGCTCCTCGCGGCTGCGCTGGCGCAGCCTGGCCAGGCGCCAGCGCTGGTTGAGGAACAGCAGCAGGAACACCAGGGTCAGCCAGGCGCCGGCCGCGGCCAGGCCGGCGTTGCGTCGGTCTTCGAAGGCGATCTGCGGGCGGCGCAGCAGATGCAGGGTCCAGCCTTCGGTCGCCAAGGGCAGGGACTCCCACAGGTAGTCGACGCTGCCGTCCGGGCCCTCGACCCGGGTCAGCGTACTGTCGTCGTCAAAGCGCCGCAGCGGCCGATGTTCGAGCGGGGTCAGCAGTTGCTTGTCGTACTGCCGGGTGGCCTTGAGTTCGGCACGGTCGCTGTCCGACAACGGACGCAACTGGCGATAACGCCATCCCGGCTGGTTGGCGATGAACACGATGCCACGGGCGTCGCTGACCAGCAGGGTGTCGCTGCCCTGGCTCCATTCGCGCTCCAGTTCGGGAAACTCCAGTTTCACCACCATGGCGCCGAGGAACTGTTCCTGCTCGTCCTTGACCGCGCTGGAGAGGAAATAGCCGGGAATGCCGCTGGTGACGCCCACGGCATAGAAGCGTCCGCTGCCCTGGCTGCGGGTCTGGCTGAAGTAGGGGCGAAAGCCGTAGTTGTGCCCGACGTAGCTGCTGGGCAGGCGCCAGTTGCTGGCGGCCACCGCGAGGCCGGTGTGGTCCAGCAGCTCCAGGGTGGAGGAGCGGGCGGCGCCGTTGATCCGTTCCAGTTTGCGGTTCAGGGCGTCCTGCTGTTCCGGGCCGACCGGTCCCTTGAGCGCCGAGCGCAGTTCCGGGTCCAGCGCCAGCACGGCGGGCAGGGCGCGGTAACGCTCGATCAGGGTATGCAGGGAGTTGGCATACAACGCCAGTTGCTCGCTGGCACGGGTGGCATCGTCCTCCAGTGCCTGACGCTCGGCGTGGCGCATGGCGAAGGTCGCGCTGACCACGGCGCCGGCGAGAATCACCAGGGTATAGAAGGTCAAGCGCAGCGGGCGGGAGATCTGGACCATGAGTCAAGGGCAGGCTGAAAGGGGCAGGAAAGATAACATGCCTGTCCGGGGCTTCGTTGATCGTGGACAGCCCTGGTCCGGGCAGGCATGAAAAAGGCGGCGCTGCTCATCGAGCAACGCCGCCTTGGGTGACCAGCAAGCGCTTACTGCACTTCTACCGCCAGGCTTTCACTGATCTTTTTCTGCCAGATGGCAGGACCGGTGATGTGCACCGACTCGCCTTTGCTGTCGACCGCGACAGTGACCGGCATGTCTTTGACTTCGAACTCGTAGATCGCTTCCATGCCCAGTTCGGCAAAGGCCAGGACCTTGGACTTCTTGATCGCCTGGGCCACCAGGTAGGCAGCGCCGCCGACGGCCATCAGGTACACGGCCTTGCTGTCCTTGATCGCTTCGATCGCGGTCGGGCCGCGCTCGGACTTGCCGATCATGCCCAAGAGGCCAGTCTGCTCGAGGATCTGGCGGGTGAACTTGTCCATCCGCGTCGCGGTGGTCGGGCCAGCCGGGCCCACCACTTCGTCACCGACCGGATCGACCGGGCCGACGTAGTAGATGAAGCGACCCTTGAGGTCCACCGGCAGGGTTTCGCCCTTGTTCAGCATCTCGACCATGCGCTTGTGCGCGGCGTCGCGACCGGTGAGCATCTTGCCGTTGAGCAGGACGGTTTCGCCCGGCTTCCAGCTCTGCACTTCTTCCGGGGTCAGGGTGTCGAGGTTGACACGGCGGGCCGACGGACCGGCTTCCCAGACGATTTCCGGGTAGGCGTCCAGAGGTGGCGCTTCCAGGGACGCAGGGCCCGAACCGTCGAGCACGAAGTGCGCGTGACGGGTCGCGGCGCAGTTCGGGATCATGCACACCGGCAGGGAGGCGGCGTGGGTCGGGTAGTCCATGATCTTCACGTCGAGCACGGTGGTCAGGCCACCCAGGCCCTGGGCACCGATACCCAGCTGGTTGACCTTCTCGAACAGCTCCAGGCGCATCTCTTCGATACGGTTCTGCGGGCCGCGAGCCTTCAGCTCGTGGATGTCGATGGATTCCATCAACACTTCCTTGGCCATCACCGCGGCTTTCTCGGCGGTGCCGCCGATGCCGATGCCGAGCATGCCCGGCGGGCACCAGCCGGCGCCCATGGTCGGAACGGTCTTCAGCACCCAGTCGACGATCGAGTCGGACGGGTTGAGCATGGCCATCTTCGACTTGTTCTCGGAGCCGCCGCCCTTGGCCGCCACGTCCACTTCCACGGTGTTGCCGGGAACGATGGAGTAATGGATGACCGCCGGGGTGTTGTCCTTGGTGTTTTTACGAGCGCCCGCCGGGTCGGCGAGGATCGAGGCCCGCAGGACGTTTTCCGGCAGGTTGTAAGCGCGACGCACGCCTTCGTTGATCATGTCGTCCAGGCTCATGGTCGCGCCGTCCCAGCGCACGTCCATGCCCACGCGTACGAATACGGTGACGATACCGGTGTCCTGGCAGATCGGGCGGTGGCCGGTGGCACACATGCGCGAGTTGATCAGGATCTGCGCCATGGAGTCACGGGCCGCTGGCGATTCTTCGCGCAGGTAGGCTTCGTGCATCGCCTGGATGAAATCCACGGGGTGGTAGTAGGAAATGAATTGCAGGGCGTCGGCAACGCTCTGAATCAGGTCGTCTTGCTTGATCACGGTCATGAGTCGCGCTCCTCTAAAAGACGGGAACATTTAATAAGGTGCTTGCAGCTTGGGTGTATCGGTCGGTTGCAAACACCTTCAAGGCACGCCGGACACACTGGCGCGACGCTAAAAAGGCGCGGCAGTATACCGCGCCTCGGGGCCAGGCACACGCGCCGGCAGTCAAACCAAAGTCGCATGCCCGGGACACGCCAGCCGGGATACCGCCAGGCATGACGGTGGGCGCGGCCCGGCGCGGGATGGCGCTGGGCGGGGACAAAAATGGGATAGTTATTTTTTGGCGACACCACTAAAGTGGCAAGTGGCCTGTAGGGTAGGAAACTCTTTAAAGCCCCCTTTCGCATGGTGAGTCAACGATTGACCCATAACGCTATCCAGAGTCTTTTACTCAAGCGCTTCGTTCTTGCGGCGGGTACCTATGGACTGGCGTTGCTGCTGCTCTGGCTGGCCATTTTCAGTGGCCACTATTCGGCGCCGCTGCGTTCGGCGCTGATCGATACCGGCCTGGTGGTGCTGAGCCAGGCGGTGCTGCTCTGGCTGTTCGTGTCCGGGCGCAACCTGCGCTTTCGCGACCCGAGCCTGACCGAGATCCAGATCCTCCTGGGCATCGGCTGGCAGACCTGGATGCTGGCCCACCTCGATACCGCGCGCGGCACCTTCCTGGTGTTCTACCTGCTGATGCTGTTGTTCGGCCTGTTCCACCTTCCGCGCCGGGCCTTCGTGCGTTGCGCCCTGTGCATTTTCATCGGCTTTGCCGGGATCACGCTGTGGGACGGCTACCACTTCCGGCTGGCCGATCCGATGCTCGCCGTGCTGCAGGTGTGCGTGCTGTTCGTGGTGCTGGCCTGGCTGTGCCTGTATGCCAGCTATGTGCAGGCTTCCCGGCAGCGCATGCGGCAACGGCGCTTTGCCTTGCAGGCCCACCAGGACACCTTGCGCGGCATGATGCGACAACTGGAAGACCTGGTCGCCACCGACGAACTGACCGGCCTGTACAATCGACGGCATTTCCTGCGGCTGGCTTCGCGCGAACTGCATGCGATGAGCCTGGACCAGATGCATGGCCTGGCGCTGATCGACCTCGATCACTTCAAGCGGATCAACGACGTGCACGGCCATGCCGCCGGCGATCAGGTGCTGCAGGCGTTCGCCGCCGTGGCCAGCGCCTGTTTGCGCGATGGCGATGTATTGGCCCGCTACGGCGGCGAGGAGTTTGTCATGTTGTTGCCCGATTGCGATCCCGAACGCCTGACCTCCTGCTGCGAGCGTCTGCGCGTGGCCTTCATGGACGCCCAGTTGATCGGCATCGAGGTGCCGGGCCTGAGCCTGTCCGTGGGGATGACCCTGGTGGAACTGGGCGACGATCTGGACGACGCCCTGCAACGTGCCGACCAGGCGCTGTACCGGGCCAAGCGCGACGGGCGCAACCGCTGCGCCGCGGCCTGGGAAAATATCGATGCCTGAGCTGCGTGTCGGTGAGCGGCAGTGGTCGGTGGCTGCTGGCAGCAATTTGCTCGATGCCTTGAATCAGGCCGGCGTGGCGGTGCCTTACAGCTGCCGCGCCGGCAGTTGTCACGCCTGCCTGGTGCATTGTGTCGGGGGCCTGCCCAGCGACAGCCGGCCCGATGCCCTGAGCGACGATCAGCGCCAGCGCGGCTGGCGGCTGGCCTGTCAGTGCCAGGTGGTGGAAGACCTGCGGGTGGAAACCTACGACCCGCTGCGCGATGGCGCACCGGCCGAGGTGGTGGGTGTGGACTGGCTGTCGGCCACGGTGCTGCGCCTGCGTTTGCAGCCGGAGCGCAACCTGCGTTATCAGGCCGGCCAGCATCTGGTGTTGTGGACGGCCTCTGGCGTGGCGCGGCCGTATTCGCTGGCGAGCCTGCCCGGCGAAGACCGCTTTCTCGAGTTCCACCTCGATTGCCGCCAGCCCGGCGAGTTCAGCGACGCGGCGCGCCAGCTCAAGCCCGGCGATGGGCTGCGCCTGGGCGAACTGCGCGGTGGGGCGCTGCATTACGACCCAGACTGGCAAACCCGGCCATTGTGGCTGCTGGCGGCGGGCACTGGGCTGGCGCCGTTGTTCGGTATCCTGCGCGAGGCTCTGCGCCAGGATCATCAAGGCGCCATCCGCGTCATTCACCTGGCCCATGACGCCAGCGAACATTACCTGGCCAAGCCCCTGGCGGCGCTGGCGGCGAACCGCGCCAACCTCAGTGTCGAGCTGTTGACCGCGACCGAGCTGCCAGCGGCTTTGGCACAACTGCGGCTTGTTTCGCGACAAACCCAGGCCTTACTCTGCGGGCACCCCGACAGCGTCGATGCTTTCGCCCGACGCTTGTACCTGGCGGGGCTGCCGCGCAATCAACTGCTGGCCGATGTATTCCTGCCCCGTGGTTGAGCGCTGATCCGTCCTGAGCGAGACCACCCATGACCGATACCATCCTGCTTGAACGCGAGGGCGGGCTGCTGACCCTGCGTCTGAACCGCCCGGACAAGAAAAATGCCCTGACCCGGGCCATGTACAGCCAGCTGGCCGAAGGGCTGCGGCAAGCCGACGCCGACCCTGAGGTCCGCGCGGTACTGATCAGCGGCAGCAGCGACTGCTTTACCGCCGGCAACGATATTGCCGACTTCCTTCAGCAGCCGCCCACCGGCCTCGACAGCCCGGTCTTCCAGTTCATGCTCAGCCTGTTCGAGTGCCGCAAGCCGGTGGTCGCCGCGGTCGCGGGCCCGGCCGTGGGGATCGGCACCACCCTGCTGCTGCATTGCGACCTGGTGTACGTCAGTCGCGATGCCCGCTTGCGCATGCCTTTCGTCAATCTCGGTTTGTGCCCCGAGTTCGGTTCCAGCCTGATCCTGCCGCGCCTGCTTGGGCAGGCCAAGGCCGCCGAGCTGTTGTTGCTGGGTGAGGGTTTCAGTGGCGAACAGGCTGCGCAGTGGGGCATTGCCAACCTGGCCTTGGCCGACGGCGTGGCGACCCTGGACAAGGCCCGGGAGATGGCGCTGCGTTTCGAGAAGCTGGCGCCGCAGGCGGTGCAGATCAGCAAGCAGCTGATGCGCACACCCGATCGCGAGCAACTGCGCAAGGTGATTGCGGAGGAGGGCGCGCTGTTCACCCAGCGCCTGCATTCGCCGGAAGCGCTGGCTGCCTTGTCGGGGTTTCTTGCCAAGAACTGATCCCGGCCCTGTAGGAGCGAAGCTTGCTCGCGATGGCGGGCGCCGCGTTGTTTCTGGTGGACCGCGGTGTAGCTATCGTGGGCAAGTCGGATCGCCGCCCGCTCGCTCCTACAGGTTCGCAGAGTCCATAAAAAAGCCCCGCAGTCTTCACTGCGGGGCTTTTTATTGTTGCGTCAGGTGGCTCAGACCATTGGGTCGCCAACGTGCAGGATCTTCATGCCGTTGGTGCCGCCGGTGGTGTGGTAGCTGTCGCCCTTGGTCAGGATCACCCAGTCGCCTTTCTGTACGACGCCGCGCTTGACCAGCTCGTCGATGGCCTTCTGGCTGACTTCGCTTGGCGGCAGGGATGCCGGGTCGAACGGGATGGTGTAGACGCCACGGAACATCGCGGTGCGGGCCTGGGCTTCGCGGTGCGGGGTGAACGCGTAGATCGGCACCGAGGAACGGATACGCGACATGATCAGCGGGGTGTAGCCGCTTTCAGTCAAGGCGATGATCGCCTTCACGCCCGGGAAGTGGTTGGCGGTGTACATGGTGGCCAGGGCAATGCTCTCGTCGCAACGCTCGAAGGTCTTGCCGATGCGGTGGCTGGAGGTCTTGCTGGTCGGGTGCTTTTCCGCGCCGATACAGATGCGGTCCATGGCCTGCACCGCCTCGAGCGGGTAGGCGCCGGCGGCGGATTCGGCGGACAGCATCACGGCGTCGGTATAGTCGAGCACGGCGTTGGCCACGTCGGACACTTCGGCGCGGGTCGGCATCGGGTTCTGGATCATCGACTCCATCATCTGGGTCGCCACGATCACCGCCTTGTTGTGGCGACGGGCGTGCAGGATGATTTTCTTCTGGATGCCCACCAGCTCGGCGTCGCCGATTTCCACGCCCAGGTCACCACGGGCCACCATCACGGCGTCGGACGCCTTGATCAGGCCGTCGAGGGTTTCGTCGTTGGCCACGGCTTCGGCGCGCTCGATCTTCGCCACCAGCCAGGCGGTGCCGCCGGCTTCGTCGCGCAGTTGGCGGGCGTATTCCATGTCAGCGGCGTCACGCGGGAAGGACACGGCCAGGTAGTCCAGGTCCATGGCCGCGGCCAGCTTGATGTCGGCCTTGTCTTTTTCGGTCAGGGCCGGGGCGGTCAGGCCACCGCCGCGACGGTTGATGCCCTTGTGGTCCGACAGCGGGCCGCCGATGGTCACGACGCAATGCAGTTCGGTGCTGGTGGCGGTTTCGACGCGCATCACCACGCGGCCGTCGTCGAGCAGCAGCTCGTCGCCCACGCCGCAGTCCTTGACCAGGTCCGGATAGTCGATGCCGACGATGTCCTGGGTACCTTCGGTCAGCGGGTGGCTGGTGGAGAAGGTGAACTTGTCACCGATCTTCAGCTCGATGCGCTTGTTGGCGAATTTGGCGATACGGATCTTCGGGCCTTGCAGGTCACCCAGCAGCGCGACGAAGCGGCCATGCTTGGCGGCCAGGTCACGCACCAGCTTGGCGCGAGCCTTGTGCTCGTCCGGGGTGCCGTGGGAGAAGTTCAGGCGGGCGACGTCCAGGCCAGCCAGAATCAGCTGTTCGAGAACTTCCGGCGAGTTACTGGCCGGGCCAAGGGTAGCGACGATTTTGGTACGACGGACGGACATGCAAAGACTCCTGAGTTCAAGCGCAACGAGAGGCTACTATGGTCCGAAGCTGTAGTCATTGTTCGTTTGCACTACTTATTCGTTTGTTTCTTTAAACGAACATTCCTGAAGATTTTCCAACGCGGGTCGATAACGTGCACAAGACAGGAGAACCCCCATGCGATTCGTGCTCATTGCTGCCCTGGCCGTCAGTGTTGTCGGCTGTACCCGCTGGTCGATGGACCATCATCTGAATACCGCCTACCGCGCCTATGACGCCGGCAACTGCGAACGGGTGATACTCGAACTGAGCCAGGTCGACCGCACGAGTCGCTCGCGCCCTTATATCCAGCCCGAGGTATCGATGCTGCGCGGACAGTGCCTGGAGCGGCAGAAGCTGTTCCTCGATGCTGTGCAGACCTATCAGTACATCATCACCGAGCACCCCGGCAGCGAGTACGCCTACCGCGCCCGCGCGCGCCTGGAAACCCTGCAGCAACTGGGGCATTACCCTTCGCGCAGCAGCGCTCAGGCGCGTCCGACCGCGTTGTAACGATCTTCATCGTGCCGTCGCTGGTCCCGCATGAGTCTTGAACTAACATCTGTGGGCCTGTTTTAGAGTATCGTTTCTAAAATGGGCCGGCCGGGGCCAGCAGTCCTCGGTGCGACGATGCGCAATGACCTTCTTAAATAGCGATGCATGACATGTTCACGGACCGGCGGATCGAGCGGCACCAGTTGCCGTGTTTTTTGAAAGTGTTCAATCGGCTGACCGATCGACCCATCGGTTATCTGGGCAACGTCTCCGAAGACGGCTTCATGTTGATCAGCCAGTTGCCGATGCTGATCGGCGCCGATTTCGAGTTGCGCCTGCAGGTTCCCGGTCGCGACGGCCAGTTGCAATCGATCGAGATCACCGCCTCCTGCCGCTGGTGCCATGAAGATGTCACGCCCCATCATTACGACACCGGCTTCGTGCTGCTGCGTTCGCCTCCCGAGTACCGCGAGCTGGTGACGGCCTTGCGCACCTACTTCAGTTTCTACCCGTTGCAGACCTCCGCCTGAGCGTTACAGCGTCCCGGCCTTTTTCCAGCTGAGGTAACGGGTCACCAGCTCTGCCCCCAGTTCACCCGGCCGCACATCGAGCAGGGCAACGCCCTGGGCGCTCAGGCGCTCATGCAGGTTGGTACGGGCATTCAGGTAATTGATCGTGCCGCAGTAGGCCAGGGCGTCGGGCAGGTTGTGCACCGGCGCCTGGCGCAGCTGATCGAGGACTTCCTCGCGCAGGCTGGCCACCAGCACCCGATGCTGGCGCCCGAGACGCTTGACCGCGGTCAGCAGTTCCTCGTCGTCCTCGTCCCTCAGGTTGGTCACCAGCACCACCAGGGCCCGGCGTTTCTGCCGCGCCAGCAGCTCGCTGGCGGCGGCCTGGAAGTCGGCGCAGCGCTGGCTGCTGTCCAGGTCGTAGACAGTGTTGAGCAAGGCACTCAACTGGCCCACGCCCTTGACCGGCGCCAGGTAGCGGCGGCGTTCGCCGGCAAAGGTGCTCAGGCCCACCGCATCGCCCTGGCGCAAGGCGACATAACTGAGCAGCAGGCAGGCGTTGAGCGCATGGTCGAAATGCGCCAGTTCCCCGTCCTGGCTGCGCATGCGTCGGCCGCAGTCGAGCATGAAGACGATCTGCTGGTCGCGTTCGTCCTGGTACTCGCGGGCAATCGGCGTGCGTTGCCGGGCGGTGGCTTTCCAGTCGATCTGGCGCAGGCTGTCGCCCTCGCGAAACTCGCGCAGCTGGTTGAACTCCAGGCCCAGGCCGCGACGTGGCTGTTGCCGCACGCCGATCTGGTTCAGCCAGTTGTCGACGGCCAGCAACCGGGCGCCGTAGAGGCGGGCGAAATCCGGGTAGACGCGCGTGCTGTCGTTGAGCTTCAACAACCGACGCGCCGACCACAGGCCCAGCGGGCTGGGCAGGCTGACCTCGCAGCGCTCGAAGTTGAAATGGCCGCGCTTGAGCGGCCGCACCCGGTAACCCAGTTCCTGCGACTGGCCCGGTTCCAGCAGCAGCGACTGCGGCAGGTATTCGAAGCCCAGGCCGTCCGGCACATGATCGAACAGCTCCAGGGTCAGCGGCTGAGTAAAGTCGTGGCGAACCTCTAGGCGCACTTCGCTCCAGCGGCCCAGGGGCAGGCTGCCGGGCAACTGGCGCTGGAGCTGGGGCGAAGGCAGGCGCCTGAGCCGGAAGGCATCCAGCACGGCCAGCAGCAACAGGGCCAGGAGCAGGCCCCAGGCAATCGCTTGCAGGCTGGTCGCGACCGCCAGGCCATAGGCCCGCGCGGCGCCGAGCAGCACGTCCAGCGCCAGCAATACGCCAAGCCAGGTCAGAAACAGGCGTGAGGGTTTCATCGCTTCAGCGGGCTCACAGTCGCGGTGCCGGTACTTGATCGAGCAGTTGCTTGAGCACCTGCTCCACCGACAGGCCTTCGATATCCAGCTCCGGGGCGATCCGCACGCGATGGCGCAGTACCGCCAGGGCACAGCCCTTGATGTCGTCCGGAATGACGAACTCGCCGCCCCGCAACAAGGCCCTGGCCCGCGCCCCACGAACCAGGGCGATCGACGCCCGCGGCCCGGCGCCGAGGGTCAGTCCCGGCCAACTGCGGGTGGCCCTGGCCAGCCGCACGGCGTAGTCGAGGACCTGCTCGTCCAGCGGCAGGTCGCTGGCGATCCGCTGCAGGGCCAGCACGTCCTTGGCCTGCAGCAGGGTGCGCAGCGGCTGCACGTCGAGCATGTCGGCCCGAGGCGAGCGGGTGACCTGGCGGACCATGTTCAATTCCTGGTCGCTGTCCGGGTAATCCATGCGCAGCTTGAGCATGAAACGGTCGAGCTCGGCTTCCGGCAGCGGGTAGGTGCCTTCCTGTTCAATCGGGTTCTGCGTGGCCAGGACCATGAAGGGCTGGACGATGGGCAACGCCCGGCCTTCGAGGGTGACCTGGCGCTCCTGCATGGCTTCGAGCAGGGCAGCCTGGGTCTTGGCCGGCGCGCGGTTGATCTCGTCGGCCAGCAGCAGGTTGGTGAACAAGGGGCCCTTGCGCAGCTTGAACTGCTCGGTCTGCAGGTCGTAGACCGCATGGCCGGTGACGTCGCTGGGCATCAGGTCCGGGGTGAACTGGATACGCGCGAACTCGCCGCCGAAGCAACGGGCCAGGGCGCGCACCAGCAAGGTCTTGCCCAGCCCGGGCACGCCTTCGAGCAGCACGTGGCCGCCGGCGATCAGGGCGGTGAGCACGTCGTCGATCACCGCGTCCTGGCCGATCACTGCCTTTTGCAGTTCATGGCGCAGGGCCTGGGCCAACTGGCTGGCGCGCTGGCGTTGCTGGACGGCATGCGCTTGCGCATGACCGGGCTCGGTGGCGGGAAGCGGTTCGGCGGGAAGGTCGCTCATAGGGCATTCCTGAGAGTTTGCAGGTGGGTGACCAGGCGGCTGAAGTCGGCGCTGGAAAGGCGTTGTTTCGGCTGGGGGGCCAAGGCCTGGCTGATGACACTGTCCGGTTGCCGGGTGAGGCGGGCGAGGACCTGCCCTTGTTCGGCGGCGGTGAGTCGTTCGAAACCGGGATGACGATGCTGGGCGCGGCGCAGGATGTCCTGGCGCAGGGCGTGCAGCAGCCCTTGCTGGCCGGTATGGCGCAACAGGAAGCGGGCACTGGCTTGCAGGTGCTCGCGCAACTGGCGCCGGGCTTTGGGCGTCGGGGCCTGCATCGGTCCGTGGCGAACCCCGACATGCCACAGCCACAGGCCGAGCAGCGCGGCGAGGGCGACCAGCGCCTGCGGGAAGTACTTCAGCAGCAGGCTCCAGAGGCTGTCGTGATCGGTGTCGAACAGCAGGGTGACGTCGCTGTCGGCGCTCAGGTACCAGAGCAGCCAGGCGTTGTCGTACTTGGCGATGAACGGGGTCTTCCAGATCTCGGCGTCGGTGAGCACGGTAACCGAACCCTTGCCGTAGCTCAGTTGCATCATGTGGGTCGCCCGGGCGCTGTTGGCCCAGGACTGGGCGAGGTTGTCCGGGTCTTCCAGATGGAAGTCAGTGTCGAAACCGATGTAGGCCGGGGCGTCTTCGTCTTCCAGGTAGAGCTTGGTCAGTTTCGGGTAGGGCTCTTTGCCGGCGTTGGGCGGTGGGGCTTTCAGGTCCTTGCTGAGAAATTGGCGCAGGTGCAGGCGATCGAGCAGCAGGTCGCCGCTGCGTCCAGCCTCTTTGTTCCACAGTGCTTCGGCGACGAACAGCAGGCGCCCGCCGGCCCTGGCCCAGTCCAGTAGTTGCTCGACCTGCTGCGGCGTCATGTTCGAGCGCTCGCCCAGCAGCAACAGGCTGTGTTGTTCCGGCTTGAGGGTCGGCAGCACCTCCAGGCCGTTGGCGTGGTGAACCTGCAGGCCGCGCTGGCGCAGGAACATTTCCGCCGCCAGGTAAGGGTTGGCGCGGGCTTGCGGGGAAGGGCCGTGATCGATGGTTTCCTGGTAGGGCCTGGCGTTGAGGTAGAGGTACAGCAGCAAGCCGCCGAGCAGGCCGGCGACCAGCAGCGCGAGCAGCGGCAGCAGGCGCCGGTTCACCGTGGAACTCCCGGGCCGAACAGGGTCCGCCAGCCATCGCACAGTTCCTGCTTCAGCTGTGCGGGAGGCAGGCGATGACCGTAGGCCAGGTTCTGCCAGTGCTGGGTCAGGCTGCTGCTGAACGCCTGGAGCTGAGGCAACTGTAAAGCCTTGATCTGCTCGAGGACCTGGCCCTCGGTGTCCGCCGGTTTCAGCGGCAGGCGGAAGTCATGCAGGAGCCGGCTCAGCAGCGCGCGGTACAACAGCCCGAGGGCCTCCCGAGGCTGCTGTGGCCAGAGCGCTTCGGCAGCGGCGGCGACATCTTCGGGCAAGGCGTCGGGGCTGAGGTCCAGGCCGAACAACTGTTGTGGAGCGGTTCGCGCGGGGACCTTGCCGGACCGCGGTCGGCGGCCGACAAAGGCCCGCAACCACTCACGATGACGCCACACCAGCAAGGCCAGCGCCCCCAGTAGCAGGGCCCAGAGCAGGATCTCCAGGGCTTTGGCCGCGGCGCCGAAGACACTGTTGTCGAGCAGATCGGTCAGGGCCTTGAGCCAGCCCGGCAGCTCAGATTCTTCAGCGCTTTTCGGGCTGTCTTCGTCGAACCGGTAACGGGTCAGGGTCTGCGGGTTCTTGAAGGGCGGCTGGTCGAGGATCTGGTTGATGCTGTCTTTCGCGGCCTGGCTGGTCAGCGGCTGATCCAGCAGGCGCGGGCTGTCGGGCGTGGCGAGCGGTTCGGCGGCCCAGGCCTCGGGCGCCAGGGGCAGCAGGCTCAGGCTGCCCAGGACCAGTAGCAGGGCGACGCCGCTCAAGCGCTGCCGCAGGCGGCGCAGCACCAGTTCGATATCCCAGGCCTCCAGCAGTGTGCGGCGATTGAGGTAAAGGCTGAAGCCGCAGGCGACGTACACCGGCTCCCAGATAATCAGGATCAGGGCATAAAAGGCGTTGGTCAGGTGTTCGAGCCAGAGCCAGTCCTGCTGGGCGGCGGCGATCAGGGTCTGCCAGTCCCAGTCCAGCTCGATCTGCTGTGGCAGCAGCAGATAGAACAGCGCCAGTAGGCCGATCCACAAGATGCCTTCCAGGTGCACGCCGATCAGGGTCAGCCAGTGCGCGGCCCCGGCATTGCGCTGTAGCAACACGTGCACCCGCTGCTGGCGCGCCTCGCCGCTCAGGCCTTCAAGCTGCACCACGGGCATGATGAAACTGCGGCTCAGGCTCAGGCGGCGCCAGGTCAGGCTGGCCAGCAGTTGCGGCTTGAGCAGCCGTGGCCATTGGCGCAGGGCCTGGCGCAAGGTTGGGGTTTCGCCGAACAGGGCCTTGGCGAGGATGTACAGCGGCAGCCGTTCGAAGGCCGGCTTGAGCCACCAGAACAGCAGCAGGGCGAGGGTGGGCGAATCCCAGAGCAGCAGGCTGAGCAGGGCGAACACCGGCAGGGTGATCAGCGCCCAGCTGGTCATCAGCAGGCGCCGGTGGCGCTGGCTCAGCAATACGCCCAGGTCCATGGCTTCCCAGGTCGTGCGCGGGCGAATCACCACGCTGGCTTCACTCAGGCGCATGACGGCGTCCAGCGAATATCAGGTAGGCCAGGACCAGCAGCCAGCAGGCGCCGCCGACCAGGTATTTGATCCAGGCCGCGGGCCAGGTCAGGGAGGACCAATAGGCTTCGATGAACGCGGCGATCAGCAGGAATAGGATGACCCCGCAGATCAACTGCACACTGGTGCGCGCGGCCAGCAGCAAGGCTTCGCCGCGGGGCAGGCGCCCGGGGGCGATCAGCGCCCAGCCCATTTTCAACCCCGCCGCGCCGGCCAGGGCGATGGCGCTGAGCTCGAAGGCGCTGTGGCCGACGACGAACGACCAGAAGGTGGCGCCATAGCCGATCTGGGTCAGGTGGCCGGCCACCGCGCCGATGGTCAGGCCGTTGAAAAACAGGAAGAACAGGCTCCCCAGGCCAAACAGCAGGCCGCTGGCAAAGGTCTGAAAAGCGATGCCGATGTTGTTCATGATGTAGTAGCCGAACATCATCCAGTCTTCGCCGGCGGCGCGGTTGGCGAGCCGGCCCAGGCGGCTGGCGTTCGGGTCGTAGAGGCGTTGCATCTCGGCCACCTGTTGCGGGCTGATCACGCTGTAGATCAGCTCGGGCACCAGGTACACCAGCAGGCCGATACCCAGCAGGCTGCCAAAGAACACCAGGCTGGCGGCCAGGACGAAGCGCCATTGCTCGCGCACGAGCTGCGGGAAACCGGCCAGGATGAAGCCCAGGACCCGGGCGCCCAAGGGGCTGCGTTGGCGATAGAGCTGCTGATGGCCACGCAGCGCCAGTTGCTGCAACGGATCGACCAGGAAGCTACTGTAGCCGCGCTCCTGGGCCAGGGCCAGGTGCTGGCACAGGCGCCGGTAATCCTCGGGGAAACGGGCGCAGGTCTCGGGCGTCGCCTGGCCGCGTTCCAGTTGCTCGAGCTGTTCGCGCAGGCGCTGCCACAAGGCTTGATGACGGCTTTCGAACAGGCTCTGTTTCATGTCGGCCCCAGCAGCCCGCGGGCGATGCCGTTGAGTTCCGCAGTGGCTTGCGCAGGCGTGACATGCAGGGGCTCGGCGAGCAGGGCGGCCAGTTCCTGGACCCGCTGCTCGGACAGTTGCTCCTGGCGTTCGGCGAAGCTGAGGATGGCTCGTTGTTCGGCCAGGCTCAGGGTGAAGGCGGCGGTTTTGGCGGGCACTGCCGGCAAGGTCGGGCGGACCACCGGCTGCTCGCGGTAGATCACCAGCGTGCCGGCGGCCAGGTCGCCGAGGCGCTTGAAGGTCGGGTGCTGCAGGCAACTGATGGCGCCGAGGCAATAACCGAACGGCAGCATGTCGACAAAACGCAGCAGGTTGCGGGTCAGGGAAGGGCCCCAGCCGATGGGGGTGCCATCGTCCTGCACGACCCGCAGGCCCATCAGTCGCTTGCCTGGCGAGCAGCCCTGGTTCAACACCTCGAACAGCACCATGTACCACCAACTGACCAGAAACAGCAGGATCGAACCCAGCCCCATGCCGAGCTGCCCGAGAAACCCCAGGACAATAAACAGTACGCCGAGGATCAGGCCACGAAAGCCCAGGTCGATGGCAAAGGCCAGGGCACGCGACATCAGCCCCGCCGGCCGCAGCGGCAGGTCGATGCCTTCTGGCGTTTCGACCTGGTAGCGGGTGTCCAGCGGTGGGGGCAATGCTTTCCCTGGCAGTGCTGTCGTCTCGAGCATAGGCAACTTGAGGCTGGCCTGGTGGCGATGGATGACCGCCTGATGCTAGCAGTGTCGGAGGGGCGAACGACATCATTAACTGTCTCGCGTGACGTGCGCCGTTACCCTTGAATCGCAAGAAGGCTGGCCGCGGCCGATGCCAAGCGCCTAGACTTCGCCGGTCTTTTGCTCAGGAACAGCCCGTGACTTCCATCTTCTGGTACGACTACGAAACCACCGGCATCAACCCGCGCTGCGATCGGCCGTTGCAGGTGGCAGGGATTCGCACCGACTTCGAGCTCAACGAGATCGGCGAGCCGGTCAATCTCTATTGTCAGCCCAGCGACGACATCCTGCCCCATCCGGCGGCCTGCATGATCACCGGCATTACCCCGGGCCGGCTGGCCGAGCAGGGGTTGAGCGAAGCCGATTTCATGACCCGGGTGCACGCCCAGCTGGCGGCGCCGGGCACCTGTGGCGCTGGCTACAACACCCTGCGCTTCGACGACGAGATGACCCGCTACAGCCTGTACCGGAATTTCTTCGACCCTTACGCCCGCGAGTGGCAAGGCGGCAACAGCCGTTGGGACCTGATCGATGTGGTGCGCACCGCTTATGCCTTGCGCCCGGAAGGGATTGTCTGGCCACGGGACGAGGAAGGGCGGGTGACCCTGAAGCTGGAGCGCCTGACGGCAGCCAATGGCATCGATCACGGGCATGCCCACGAAGCGCTGTCCGATGTGCGCGCCACTATCGCCTTGGCCAAGTTGATTCGCGACAAGCAGCCGAAACTGTATGAATGGCTGTTCCAGTTGCGCAGCAAGCAGAAGGTCATGGACCAGATCCGCCTGTTGCAACCGCTGGTGCATATTTCCGGGCGCTTTTCCGCGGCGCGCAGTTATGTCGGCGTGGTCCTGCCGCTGGCCTGGCACCCGCGCAATCGCAATGCCCTGATTGTCTGCGACCTGCACCTGGACCCACAGGGATTGCTCGACCTGGACGCCGAGACGTTGCGCCAGCGCTTGTATACCCGCCGCGAAGACCTGGCCGAAGGCGAGTTGCCGGTGCCGTTGAAGCTGATTCATATCAATCGCTGCCCGGTCGTCGCGCCGCTGAATGTATTGCGTGGCGAAGACCAGCAGCGTTTGCAACTGGACATGGCGGAATATAAGGCCCGGGCGCTGCGGCTAAGTGACGCACAAGAAGTTTGGCGGGATAAACTTGCGGCTATTTATGCCAGCGAGGATTTTGCCCCCAGCCTCGATCCCGAGCAGCAGTTGTACGACGGTTTTATCGGTGATCGCGACCGACGCTTATGCGAACAAGTGCGCAATGCCGAGCCGGTTCATTTGGGGCAAGAGCAATGGCCGTTCGATGATGAACGTTTGCCGGAATTATTATTTCGTTATCGCGCCCGTAACTTTCCTGACACCTTGAACGGGGAGGAGCAAGAACGCTGGAAAACATTCTGTCAGCAGCGCCTGTGCGACCCGCAGTGGGGAGCGCCCAATACCCTGGAAAGTTTTAATCAGGCGGCTGCCGAACTACTGGCGAGTGCTACATCGATTCAGCGTCAGGTGCTGGATGAATGGCAGGATTACAGCCGGTCGCTGGCGCTGCGTTTCGGCCTTTGATTGTTCGGCTTAGAACATTTCGGGCGTTTGCCGGAAATAAAAAAACGCCAGCAAGCTGGCGTTTTTTCATAAGGTCGCAAATCCCTCTGTGACGGGCGTACGGCTTAACCCAGCAGGGTTGCCCAGCCTTCGACCACGTCGCCGCCCCACTTGGCTTTCCACTCTTTCAGAGTTTTGTGGTTGCCACCCTTGGTTTCGATGACTTCGCCGTTGTGCGGGTTCTTGTATTGTTTGACCTTGCGTGCGCGCTTGGTACCGGTAGTTTTGGCGGCAACACGTGGCGCTTTAACTTTCGAGTCCGGATCCAGCAGCGCGATGATGTCGCGCAGGGACTTGGAGTATTCACCCATCAGGGCGCGCAGTTTGCCTTCGAATTCCAGCTCGGCTTGCAGTTTGTCGTCTTGCGACAGGTTCTTCAAACGGGCTTGCAGCTCTTTGATAGCTTCTTCTGTGGCGCGGTATTCGTTGATCAGGGACATGAGAATTGCCTTATGTTGAGTGCTGAGTGGCAGGTGACAGTGGCGTAATAATAGTCAGGCAGTTTGCCCAAGTAAACAATAAAGCCGTCTTTTATTTAATTTGATTAGAGTGTTTAGCAAAGAAGCTGAGTGATGAGTTAAATGTTGTGAACGAGTCCGCAGGAATATTCCCCAAAGAGTTATAGGACTATTTCCAAGTGTGACTGATTTCCCTCTCGCATCGGGCATGAGCCCTACGGGCGGCTCAGAGGAATCGGATTCCGACATCACGAATACTGCAGTTTTGTCGCGCAATCGCTAGAATGGCGGCCTTTGCGAAGTTCTGGAGTTTCCCCCTCATGCGCACTTTTCGGTTGGTGATTTCTTGCCCGGACCGCGTTGGCATCGTTGCCAAAGTCAGTAACTTTCTGGCGTCCCACAACGGCTGGATCACCGAAGCCAGTCACCACTCGGATGACCTGAGCGGCTGGTTCTTCATGCGTCACGAAATACGTGCCGATTCTTTGCCGTTCGGCCTTGAAGCCTTCCGTGAAGCCTTTGCGCCGATTGCCGAAGAGTTCTCGATGGACTGGCGCATTACCGATACCGCGCAGAAGAAACGCGTGGTGTTGATGGCCAGTCGCGAGTCCCATTGCCTGGCGGACCTGCTGCACCGCTGGCACAGCGACGAACTCGACTGCGAAATCTCCTGTGTGATTTCCAACCACGACGACTTGCGCAGCATGGTCGAGTGGCATGGCATCCCTTATTACCACGTGCCGGTCAACCCACAGGACAAGGAGCCGGCGTTCGCCGAGGTCTCGCGCCTGGTCAAGCAGCACGATGCCGAAGTGGTGGTGCTGGCGCGCTACATGCAGATCCTGCCGCCGGAACTGTGCAGCGAATACGCGCACAAGGTGATCAACATCCACCACAGCTTCCTGCCATCGTTCGTCGGCGCCAAGCCTTACCACCAGGCTTCCCTGCGTGGCGTGAAGCTGATCGGCGCGACCTGCCACTACGTGACCGAAGAGCTGGACGCCGGCCCGATCATCGAGCAGGACGTGGTCCGTGTCAGCCACAGCGACAGTATCGAAGACATGGTGCGTTTCGGCCGTGACGTCGAGAAGATGGTCCTGGCCCGCGGCCTGCGCTACCACCTGGAAGACCGCGTGCTGGTGCACGGCAACAAGACCGTAGTGTTCTGATCAAAGGTGCTTTGACCGAATCCGCCGGGCCTGTGCATTCAAGCTTCAGGCCCGGCGATTTTTCATAAGGATCGGCCGATGAGTGATCCACTGGATAAAGCCACATCCAAGGCACCCGCCACCCTCGGTGAGGGCTGCCTGAGCCGCTACGACCCAGATGACATGAGCGCCGAGGACGGTACCGAATTTCCCGGTGCCGCCGAGTTGTGGCAGCAGTTGCAGCAGGATGTTCCGGATACAGACCCGCCTAAGCCTGCTTGAGCTTCATCAGGGTGCGCAGCAAGGGCGCCCGACCATCAGCAAGAATACCGACCCGATCGTCCGGCTCATGGGGCACCGCGCGCCCTCGGCGGCTGGGTGTCCAGCCAGTCGGCCTTGGTCAGCGGTATGCGTCCTTGCTCCAGCAGGCGTTCGAGGATGTCCAGCCAGTACTGGCGCGAGTCGGGGTAACGCATGTCCACCGGGTGCAGGCCGAGGCGAATGACCGGTGCCTGTCGCCAGCGTCGTTCGCGTTGGGCGTTGACCAGCCGGGAGACTTGTCGGCGCCAGGCGCTGCGGGCGCTCCACACCAGGCCGGGGGCGGCGATCGGCGAGAAGTCCGGCAGCCGGTACAGATGCTGCGGGCCGCTGGTGTAGCGCAGGGGCAGTTGGCGCAGGGCCTGGCGTGTGCCCGGGCTCATCAGCCAGGCGGGGGCGACGAACCCCTGCACGGGCCAGTTATAGCGCTGGAACACTTCCAGCCCGGCATGCAGGCGTGCCAGGGCAGCATTTTCCGAGAGGCTGTGGAACTCGCCCTCACGGGTATACAGGCGGCGCATGAACCAGTCGTACGGGGTGCTCGGTGGCGGCTGGTCGTCGCAATGGAAGCAACCATGCAGCACCAGTTCGTCGCCCCGTTCCAGGCGCGCGCTGAGCAGCCGGCGAAAACCGGGATGGGCATCGAGCGGGTTGTGCCGGTGAAAATCCGGTACCACCAGCCAGGTCATCGGTACGTTGCCCATGGCGTCGACCGCTTCGACGAAGACTTGGTAGTCGATCCAGGTTTGTGGCGCGACATCGTGCAAGACCAGCAGCACGCTGGGCACACCGGCGGACTCAACCATGGGCCAGCATCGGCTGCTGGGTGCCGAGCACGGCGCGATAGTGCTCCAGCAGGCTGGCGACCACCCTATCCCAAGCGTAGTAGCGCTCGACATGCCGGCGCGCCCGTTGGCCTCGCTCGGCACACCCCTGGGCGAACAGCTCTTGCACGGCATTGGCCATCGCCAGCGGATTGTTCGGTGCACAGAGCAAGCCACCTTCCGCGGTGACGATTTCCTGAAAGGCACCGGCGGCCACCGCGACCACCGGAATGCCGCTGGCCATGGCTTCCAGGATCACCAGGCCAAAGGTTTCCTGGTCCCCGGCGTGGACCAGGGCATCGGCGCTGGCCATCAGGCGGGCGACCTGAGGGGCGGGGCAGAACTGGTTTATCACCGTGACATTCTCCGGTACCGCGGTCGGCATGGCCGAGCCCACCAGCAACAGGTGGTAGCGCTTGCCCAGGCGTTGCATGCAGTTGAGCAGCACCGGCAGGTTCTTTTCCTTGGAGCCGCGACCGGCAAAGATCAGCAGGCGGCAGTCTTCGGCAATCCCCAGTGCGGTGCGCAGGCCGGGGTCGCGGTGACTCGGGTGGAAGGTCTGCAGGTCCACGCCCAACGGTTGCACATAGACGTTGCGCACGCCCAGGCCGATCAGTTTGTCGGCCATGACCTGGCTGGGGGCCAGGACCCGGTCGAAGTTGCCGTACAGCTTGCGCACGTAGGCTTCGACATTCGGGGTCAGCCAGGGGCCCATGCGGTTGCTGACCAGCAGCGGCAGGTCCGAGTGATAGAAGCCGATCACAGGTACGTCCAGCTGGCGCCGGGCATCCAGGGCCGCCCAGGCGGTGAGGTAGGGATCGCCGACTTCGATCAGGTCCGGTTGCAGGTCCTGCAGGATATTGCGCCAGGGCCCCAGGCGCAGGGGAAAGCGGTAGCCCTTGCCAAAGGGCAGGGGGGGAGCGGGGACTTTATAGATACCGTCGCGTTCGTTGAAGTGGGCCCCGGGAACCAGCAGGCTGTGACGGATGCCTGGCTGGCGTCCCAGGCGACGGTGCTTGGCGTCCAGATAGGTGCGCACACCACCGCTGGCAGGGGCGTAGAACATGGTTATGTCAGCGATATGCACGATGATCATCCCTCCGATCCGCTGCTCTCCTTAGGGTTGACCCTTATCAAGGATAGATGTTCGGTCGGGCTGCCGTGGCGCTTGGCGAAGTGTCTGGATGAACGGTTTGCTGCGGATGCAGGAACGATTGTCGCCAGTCCGGTGCCTGGATTTTGCCCTGGCACCGGGTAGCTGAAGGGGTCAGATACGGAAGCTGCCGACCAATTGCTTCAGGCGTGCGGCCTGCTGTTCCAGGTCGGAACAGGCGCGCAGGGTCGACTGCAGGTTTTCCACGCCTTCCTGGTTCAGGGTGTTGATCTCGGTGATGTCCATGTTGATCGACTCCACCACCGAGGTCTGTTCCTCGGTCGCGGTGGCGACCGACTGGTTCATGCCGTCGATCTCACCGATGCGCTGGGTCACGCTGTTCAGGCGTTCGCCGGCCTGGTTGGCGATTTCCACGCTGTCCTGGCTGTGGCGCTGGCTGTTGCTCATGGTGCTCACCGACTCGCGGGCGCCGACTTGCAGCTCCTCGATCATGGTCTGCACCTGTTGCGCCGACTCCTGGGTGCGGTGGGCCAGGTTGCGCACCTCGTCGGCGACCACGGCAAAACCGCGCCCGGCCTCGCCCGCCCGCGCCGCTTCGATGGCCGCGTTGAGGGCCAGCAGGTTGGTCTGCTGGGAGATGCTGGTGATGACTTCGAGGATCTGCCCGATGTTCACGGTCTTGCTGTTGAGGGTCTCGATGTTGCTGCTGGAGGCACTGATCATGTCCGACAGCTGGTTCATCGCCAGGATGCTGCGGTCCACCACTTGCTGGCCGTCCTCGGCCAGGTTGCGCGCATCGCTGGCTTGCTGCGAAGCCTGGGCGGCGTTGCGGGCGATTTCCTGGGCGGCGGCGCCGAGCTGATTGATCGCCGCGGCCACGCTGTTGGTGCGGCTGGCCTGCTCGTCGGAGTTGAGCATCGACGAGTTGGAAGCGCTGACCACCCGCAGGGCGACTTCGTTGACGTGCTCGGTGGCCGACGAGACTTCGCGGATCGAACCGTGGATGCGTTCCACGAAGCGGTTGAACGCGGTGCCGAGGATGCCGAATTCATCCTGGTTCTGGATGGTCAGGCGGCGGGTCAGGTCGCCTTCGCCCTCGGCGATGTCCTGCATGGCGCGGGTCATGACGTGCAAGGGCTGCATCAGCACCCGGATCAGCATGCCCAACAGGGCGATGATGATGGCCACGGCTATGACGGTGGCAATGATGGCCGAAGCGCGGAACTCGCTGAGCATCGAGAACGCCTTGTCCTTGTCCACGGACAGGCCGATGTACCAGTTCACCGACGGCAGGCCCTTGATCGGGGTGAAGGTGACGATGCGGGTCTTGCCCTCGACTTCGATTTCGCTGAAGTCGCCATTGATGCGCGGGGTGTTCTGCGGGTAGGCCTCGCTCAGGCTCTTCATCACCAGCGCCTTGTCCGGGTGCACCAGGATCTTGCCGTCGGCGCTGACCAGGAAGGCATAGCCCATGCCGTCGAAATCCAGGGCATTGAGGGTTTCGACCAGGGTCTGCAGGCTCAGGTCGCCGCCCACCACGCCGATGCTCTGCCCGGCATGACGCGAGGCGGTGGCGACAGAAATGATCAGCTGGCCGGTGGCTGCATCTATATAGGGTTCGGTGAGGGTCGAGCCACTACTGCTTTCGGCGCCCTTGTACCAGGGGCGAACGCGGGGATCGAAACCGTCGGGCATCTTCGCGTCTGGGCGGATGGTGAAGCTGCCGCTGGCATCGCCCAGGTAGGAGGCCATGAAAGTCGAGGTCAGGGCCTTCTGTTCGAGCAGGCTGGCGACCTTGGTCGATTGCGGGTCGATCGCCAGGTTTTGCGCCAGGTTTTCGATCAACAGGATGCGCCCGGTGAGCCAGGTCTGGATGTTGCTCGCGGTCACATCGCCCATTTCATGCAGGTAATTGTCCAGGTCTTCACGGATCGCGTTGCGCTGTAAGTAGTCGTTGTACAGCGTGAAGGAGGCGAAGGCGGCAATGACGATGAGGGCGGCGGCAAGCAGGATTTTATGGCTGAAGCGCAGGTTTTTGTTCATGGCTTGTGGTGTCCGCTAAGGTCTTAATGTCACGAGCGTGCTCTTATAAAAGCGCGCAAAATGGGCGGGGTTGAAAGTAAGTTGATATTTCCATCTCTCCTTAGGGAATTATCTGACCTATTTTTCAGTCTTTTCTGGTCTGATATCGGCCGGTCAAGGCTAAAGATTAATCATGGGTGACAAAATGCCGGATTCATCGCAACTCGTTATCGGTGCCGATCTCGCGGGGCAACCGATTGCCCAGGCCATGCGCCTGGCAAATCGTCACGGGCTGGTGGCAGGTGCTACCGGGACAGGGAAAACCGTCACTTTGCAACGACTGGCGGAAGCCTTCAGCGATGCCGGTGTCGCGGTGTTCGCCGCAGATATCAAGGGTGACCTGTGCGGCCTGGGAGCCGCGGGCAATCCCCAGGGCAAGGTGGCCGAACGTATTGCCGGGATGCCGTGGCTGAACCACAAGCCCCAGGCTTATCCGGTCACGTTGTGGGACATCCACGGGCAGTCCGGGCACCCGCTGCGGACCACCCTGAGCGAAATGGGCCCGCTGCTGCTGGGCAGCCTGCTGGAACTGACCGACAGCCAGCAGTCGGCGTTGTACGCGGCATTCAAGGTGGCTGACCGCGAAGGTCTGTTGCTGCTCGACCTGAAAGACCTCAAGGCGTTGCTCAACCACCTCAAGGACAACCCGCAGTTGCTGGGGGATGACGCGGCGCTGATGACCACCGGTTCCAGCCAGGCTTTGTTGCGGCGCCTGGCCACCCTGGAGCAGCAGGGCGCCGAAGCCTTGTTCGGCGAACCGGCCTTGCAACTGGAAGACATCCTGCAGCCGGCCAGTGACGGTCGCGGGCGGATCCACCTGCTCGACGCCAGCCGCCTGGTGCATGAGGCGCCCAAGGTCTATGCGACCTTCCTGCTGTGGCTGCTGGCCGAGCTATTCGAGCAACTGCCGGAGCGCGGCGATGCGGAAAAGCCGCTGCTGGCGCTGTTCTTCGACGAGGCCCACCTGTTGTTCGCCGGCACGCCCAAGGCGTTGCAGGACCGGCTGGAGCAGGTGGTGCGGCTGATTCGCTCCAAAGGCGTGGGCGTGTACTTCGTCACCCAGTCGCCGGGCGACTTGCCGGACGACGTGCTGGCGCAACTGGGGCTGCGCATCCAGCACGGCTTGCGGGCATTCACCGCCAAGGAACAGAAATCCTTGCGCGCCGTGGCGGATGGCTTCCGGCCGAACCCGGCGTTCGACGCGTTGTCGGTGCTGACCGAGCTAGGGATTGGCGAGGCGCTGGTCGGTACCCTGCAGGAAAAAGGTACGCCGGAGATGGTCCAGCGAGTGCTGGTGGCACCGCCGCAATCGCGCATCGGGCCGTTGACCGAGGCTGAGCGTGCCGCGCTGATCAGCAGTTCGCCGTTGGTCGGCCGTTATGACAAGCCGATCGACCGTGAGTCCGCCTATGAAGTGCTGATGGGGCGCAAGGGCCTGGCACCTGAAGCCGAGGCTGCGCCGGGCAAACCGGTTGCCGAGGAGCCGAGCTTTACCGATCGGGCCGGTGAGTTCCTCGGCACTGCCGCCGGTCAGGCCCTGAAGTCCGCCATGCGCCAGGCCGCCAACCAATTGGGCCGGCAACTGGTGCGCGGGTTGATGGGGTCTCTGCTGGGTGGCAGCAAGCGCCGCTGATCGATGGCTGGCCAGTTACGCCCGTGGTTTGGCGTGGCTGGCCAGGCGCTCCAGGGCCGCGCGCAGGTTGGGATCGGCGATGCCGTCGGCAGTGGCCTGAATGGTCTCGGCGGCATTGCTCGACAGGTCCATGGTGTGACCGGCCGCGCCGCGTTGCACGGTGGGAGGCTGCACCTTGAACAGGATCCGCGTCAGATTGTTGAACTCATTGAATTCCAGAAGCTGACGTTGCAGGCGTTTTTGCTGATAACGCAGGCGTGTCGCCCAGTGGCCGTCGGTAACGATCAGCAACAGGCTGCCTTCGCGCCAGGAGGCGACGTGGCAGTGCTCGCGCGCGGCCGGTTGCAGCTGGCTTTCCAGCAGGCGCTGCAAATGCGCCAGGCGCTGGGCGTGGCCGAGTATGGCTTTGAGGGGCTTGGCTTCGCGAAGGAGTACGGCGGGTGCTCTGGCCGTAAGAGGGCGAAATGCCATGATCAGACACCTGAAGTTACAGAGCCGCCATGGTAGCAGAAAGCGCTGGCCAGGCCTCGCTCATCGCGCAGGCGCGGCTTTATCTATTAAATCAATGGTTAACTTCGTACTCGTCCGGGTTGAAACTGGCGCAAAAGGCCTTATTGTAAGTGAGCCCCGTCACAGCGCTGTACCAGCATCGTGGAATAACGCCACTTTCCTCACCATCGTTTCCGGGTAGAATGCTCGTTCGCATGCGGCCATGAGGGCTGCACGGGCGACTCACGGGGCCGCCCTCCATCCCTATGTGTGGAAGATCCTGCCGATATGTTTGCGCCTTTGTTAAAGAAACTTTTTGGAAGCAAGAACGAGCGTGAAGTCAAACGCATGCTCAAGACGGTACAGATCGTCAATGCCTTCGAAGAGCAAATGGTGGCCCTTTCGGACGATCAGTTGCGCGCCAAGACTGAAGAGTTCAAGGCCCGCATAGCCAAAGGTGAATCCCTCGACAAACTGCTTCCCGAAGCCTTTGCGGTCGCCCGCGAAGCCGGCAAGCGGGTCATGGGTATGCGCCACTTCGACGTACAGTTGATCGGCGGCATGACCTTGCATGAAGGCAAGATCGCCGAAATGCGTACCGGTGAAGGCAAGACCCTGGTGGCAACACTGGGCGTTTACCTCAACGCGCTGTCCGGCAAGGGCGTGCACGTGGTCACGGTGAACGACTATCTGGCCCGCCGCGACGCCAACTGGATGCGCCCGCTCTATGAATTCCTCGGCCTGACGGTCGGCGTGGTCACGCCGTTCCAGCCGCCGGAAGAGAAGCGCGCTGCCTACGCCGCCGACATCACCTACGGCACCAACAACGAATTCGGTTTCGACTACCTGCGCGACAACATGGCTTTCAGCATGGAAGACAAGTTCCAGCGCGAGCTCAATTTTGCCGTGATCGACGAAGTCGACTCGATCCTGATCGACGAGGCCCGTACCCCGCTGATCATCTCCGGCCAGGCTGAGGACAGTTCCCGCCTGTACACCGAAATCAACAAGCTGATCCCGCGCCTTGAGCTGCACGTCGAGGAAGTGGAAGGCGAGGTCACCAAGGCCGGTCACTTCACCGTCGACGAGAAGACCCGTCAGGTCGAGCTCAACGAAGCCGGTCACCAGTTCACCGAAGAGATGCTGACCCAGGTCGGCCTGCTGGCGGAAGGCGAGAGCCTGTACTCGGCGCACAACCTGGGCCTGCTGACCCACGTCTATGCCGGCCTGCGCGCGCACAAGCTGTTCAACCGCAACGTCGAATACATCGTCCAGGATGGCCAGGTAGTCCTGGTGGACGAGCACACCGGTCGTACCATGCCGGGTCGCCGTCTGTCCGAAGGCCTGCACCAGGCCATCGAAGCCAAGGAAAACCTCAACATCCAGGCCGAAAGCCAGACCCTGGCGTCGACCACCTTCCAGAACTACTTCCGTCTGTACACCAAGCTGTCCGGCATGACCGGTACCGCGGATACCGAAGCCTTCGAGTTCCATCAGATCTACGGCCTGCAGGTGATGGTCATCCCGCCGAACAAGCCGCTGGCACGTAAAGACTACAACGACCTGGTGTTCCTGACCGCGGACGAGAAGTACGCCGCGATCATCAGCGACATCAAGGAATGCATGACCCAGGGCCGTCCGGTTCTGGTGGGCACCGCGACCATCGAAACTTCCGAGCACATGTCCAACCTGCTCCAGAAGGAAGGCATCGAGCACAAGGTCCTGAACGCCAAGTTCCACGAAAAAGAAGCGGAAATCATTGCCCAGGCCGGTCGTCCGGGCGCCCTGACCATCGCCACCAACATGGCCGGTCGCGGTACCGACATCCTGTTGGGCGGTAACTGGGAAGTCGAAGTCGCCTCCCTGGAAAACCCGACCCCCGAGCAGATTGCCCAGATCAAGGCCGACTGGCAGAAGCGTCACCAGCAGGTACTGGAGTCCGGCGGTCTGCAGGTGATCGCGTCCGAGCGTCACGAATCGCGCCGTATCGACAACCAGCTGCGTGGTCGTGCCGGTCGTCAGGGCGACGCCGGTTCCAGCCGTTTCTACCTGTCCCTGGAAGACAGCCTGATGCGCATCTTCGCCTCCGACCGGGTGAAGAACTTCATGAAGGCCCTGGGCATGCAGTCCGGCGAAGCGATCGAGCACCGCATGGTGACCAACGCGATCGAAAAGGCCCAGCGCAAGGTAGAAGGCCGCAACTTCGACATTCGCAAGCAACTGCTCGAGTTCGACGACGTCAACAACGAACAGCGTAAAGTGATCTATCACATGCGTAACACGTTGCTGGCCGCGGACAACATCGGCGAGACCATTTCCGACTTCCGCCAGGACGTGCTCAACGCCACCGTCAGCGCGCACATTCCTCCACAATCGCTGCCTGAGCAGTGGGACGTGGCCGGTCTGGAAGCTGCGTTGCAGAGCGACTTCGGTGTGAGCCTGCCGATCCAGCAATGGCTCGACGAAGACGATCACCTGTACGAAGAAACCCTGCGCGAGAAGCTGCTGAACGAGCTGGTGGCGGCGTACAACGAGAAAGAAGACCAGGCCGGTGCCGAAGCACTGCGCACCTTCGAGAAACAAATCGTTCTGCGCGTACTGGACGACCTGTGGAAAGACCACCTGTCGACCATGGATCACCTGCGTCACGGTATTCACCTGCGTGGTTATGCGCAGAAGAACCCGAAGCAGGAATACAAGCGCGAGTCCTTCACCCTGTTCTCCGAGCTGCTGGATTCCATCAAGCGCGACTCGATCCGTGTGCTGTCGCACGTTCAGGTTCGTCGCGAGGATCCGGTCGAGGAAGAGGCGCGCCTGCGTCAGGAAGCCGAGGCACTGGCTCAGCGTATGCAGTTCGAGCACGCCGAAGCCCCGGGCCTGGAGCAGCCGGAAGCGCTGGAAGAGGGCGTCGATGTCGACGTGGCCCTGGCCTCCGCTCCGGTACGCAACGAGCAGAAACTGGGCCGCAACGAACTGTGCTACTGCGGTTCGGGCAAGAAGTACAAACACTGTCACGGCCAGATCAACTAAGATTTTCGCCAGACACTGAAATACCCGCGCCGCGACCGGCATCAGCCGTCGCGGCGTTTTTCCATTCGCCGCACTGCCTTTTGCGATGGCAGTGCACACATCAGGTTAAAGAGGAGCGCATTCATGGCTGTTGGTCTTGGTCCTTTGCCAACGTTGCACCCGGTTGCCGGTTTTGAACTCGGTATCGCTTCGGCGGGCATCAAGCGCCCGGGGCGCAAGGATGTTGTGGTCATGCGCTGCGCCGAGGGCTCTACAGTGGCCGGTGTGTTCACCTTGAACGCGTTCTGCGCCGCTCCGGTGATCCTGGCCAAGCAGCGTGTGCAAGGCCCTGTGCGTTACCTGCTGACCAACACCGGCAACGCCAACGCCGGTACCGGTGAGCCAGGCCTGGCCGCCGCGACCCGCACCTGCGCCAAGCTGGCCGAACTGACGGGCGTCGATGCCAGCGCCGTGCTGCCGTATTCCACCGGGGTCATTGGCGAGCCGCTGCCGGTCGAGAAGATCGAAGGCGCGCTGCAGGCCGCGCTGGATGACCTGTCCGTGGACAACTGGGCCGCCGCGGCCACTGGCATCATGACCACCGACACCCTGCCCAAGGGTGCCAGCCGCCAGTTCCAGCACGACGGCGTGACCATCACCGTCACCGGTATCAGCAAAGGCGCGGGCATGATTCGTCCGAACATGGCGACCATGCTCGGTTACATCGCCACCGACGCCAAAGTCTCCCGTGAAGTGCTGCAGAACCTGCTGCTGGACGGTGCCAACAAGTCGTTCAACCGCATCACCATCGACGGCGATACCTCCACCAACGACTGCTGCATGCTGATCGCCACCGGCCAGGCAGCCCTGCCGGAAATCACCGAAGCCAGCGGCCCGCTGTTCGCCGCGCTGAAGCAGGCCGTGTTCGAAGTGTGCATGGAAGTGGCCCAGGCCATCGTGCGTGATGGCGAAGGCGCGACCAAGTTCGTCACGGTCGAAGTCAACGGCGGCGGCAATCACCAGGAGTGCCTGGATGTCGGCTACACCGTGGCCCACTCGCCATTGATCAAGACCGCGCTGTTCGCTTCCGACCCGAACTGGGGGCGTATCCTGGCCGCTGTCGGTCGTGCCGGTGTGCCGGACCTGGATGTGAGCAAGATCGATGTTTTCCTCGGCGAAGTGTGCATCGCCAGCCGCGGCGCGCGTGCCGCCAGCTACACCGAAGCCCAGGGCGCGGCGGTGATGCAGCAGGAAGAAATCACCATCCGCATCGAGCTGGGGCGCGGTGATTGCAGCGAAACCATCTGGACCACCGACCTGTCCCACGAGTACGTGAAAATCAACGCGGAATACCGTACCTGAGTACACCGCTACTCGCTTCGACGCATCACGTGTAGGAGCGAGCCTGCTCGCGATGGAGGCCCTGGGCCTCCATTCCCTCTGAAAGGTGCCCGACATGAATCTCCACCTGATCATCGGCGACAAACTCTATTCCTCCTGGTCGCTGCGCGCCGCCCTGGCGCTTGAGCTGGCCGGCGCGACTTACACCGAAGAACTGATTAAGCTGAACCAGCCCGATACCCGCGAGCGGATTCTCAAGCATTCGCCGACTGGCAAAGTCCCGTTGCTGAAGACCGAGCACGGCACCATCGCCGACTCCCTGGCGATTGCCGAATACCTGGTCGAGCGTTTTCCCGAAGCCGAGCTCTGGCCGCGCGATGTGGCCTCCCGGGCTCAGGCCCGCTCCGCCTGCGCGCAGATGCACAGCGGTTTCTTCGGCCTGCGCGGCAACCTGCCGTTCGACCTGAGCCGCGATGCCGCGCTGTCACCCATGCCGCCCGAAGCCCAGGCCGACATCGAGCGGATGCTGGCCTTGTGGGCCGAGTGTCGCGCAGCTGCGACCGAGCCAGGGCCTTTCCTGTTTGGCCGGGTCAGCCTGGCTGATGCCTTTTTTGCACCGATCGCCGTGCGCCTGCGCACCTATCGGGTGGCGCTGCCGGCCGTCGATGCCGCCTATGTTGAAACGATCTATCAATGGCCAGCCTTCAAGGCCTGGCAGAAAGCCGGTTTAGAGGAAGTTGTACGGTGAAACGAGTACATGTGGCGGCGGCCGTTATCCGTGATGCCGACGGCAGGATCCTGATTGCCCGACGTGCCGATACCCAGCATCAGGGCGGCCTCTGGGAGTTTCCCGGCGGCAAGGTCGAAGCGGACGAGGCGGTGGAAGCGGCGTTGACCCGTGAGCTGCAGGAGGAGCTGGGCATTCTGGTGTCCCAGGCGCGGCCGTTGATCAAGGTGCAGCATGACTACCCGGACAAGCAGGTGTTGCTGGATGTCTGGGAAGTTTTCGCTTTTACCGGCGAACCCCATGGCGCCGAGGGTCAGCCTTTGGCCTGGGTTACGTCCCGTGAGCTGGAGAACTACGAGTTCCCGGCGGCCAACCAGCCGATCGTGGCGGCGGCGCGTTTGCCGGGCGAATACCTGATCACCCCGGAAGACCTGGAAACACCGGCGCTGTTGCGGGGCATGCAGAAGGCTATTGCCGGCGGCATCAAGTTGATCCAATTACGTGCCCCCAACGGCTACGACCCGCAATACCGCGACCTGGCGGTGGATGCGGTCGGCCTGTGCGCGGGCAAGGCGCAATTGATGCTCAAGGGGCCGTTCGAATGGCTGGGGGACTTCCCCTCGGCGGGCTGGCATATCACCTCGGCGCAGCTGCGCAAATACGCCAGCGCCGGGCGCCCCTTTGGCAAGGAACGTTGGCTGGCGGCGTCCTGCCATGACGCTGAAGAGCTGTCCTTGGCGCAGCAGATGGATGTGGACTTCGTGACGTTGTCGCCGGTCCAGCCGACCCAGACCCATCCTGAGGCGCAGCCACTGGGTTGGGAGCAGGCCGCCCGACTGATCAGCGGTTTCAACAAGCCGGTGTACCTGCTGGGCGGCGTCGGTCCGGACCAGCGCGAGCAGGCCTGGGCAGCCGGGGCGCAAGGAGTGGCGGGGATTCGCGCGTTCTGGCCCTGAGGTCAGTCACCAGCCGGTTCGCTCCTGCATAAGTTGCAGGAGCGGGCTTGTTGGCGATCAGGGGGGGCGTTATTCGGGTTTCGCCGCCGCTTGCCAGAGAATCTCGGCAATCCCCTGGCGCTTGGCAATCAGGCGCGCCGCCACGAACAGCAAGTCGGACAGGCGATTGATATAGGCCAGGCCGACCCCCTCCAGCGGTTCCACGGCATTCAGATGCTGGCAGCGTCGCTCGGCACTGCGGGCCAGGCTGCGGCAAACATGGGCCTGGGCGATCAAGGCCGAACCGCCTGGCAAAATGAAATTCTCCAGTGGCCCCAACTCTTCGTTCCAGACATCAATGGCCGCTTCCAGGCGCTCGACTTCCGCGGTATTCAGTGCTTGATACACCGGCATGGCCAACTCGCCACCGAGGTCGAAGAGGCGATGCTGGCAGGGCGCCAGGACGTCGATCAGTTCCTGTAGGCCCGGATGCTCGATGCGCTGTTCGATCAGCCCGGCCAGGAGCAGCCCCAGCTGACTGTTCAGCGTATCGACTTCGCCGATGGCCTCGACCCGCGGATGGTCCTTGGGAACCCGGCGCCCATCACCCAGCCCGGTTTCGCCTTTGTCGCCGGTGCGGGTGTAAATCTTCGACAAGCGAAAGCCCATGCTTACCTCTCCAGTGGGGGATGTTCCAGTGGTGGCGGCTGACTGCCCGCCAATGGCAAACGCAAGGTGAAGCAAGTGCCCTGACCCTGCGTCGACTGCACTTCCATCTGGCCTTTGTGATTGTTGGTGATGATGAAGTACGAAACCGACAGCCCAAGGCCGGTGCCCTGGCCGATTTCCTTGGTGGTGAAGAACGGCTCGAAGGTCCGTTTGCGCACGTTTTCGCTCATGCCGATACCGTTGTCCTCGACCTGGATTTCCGCCCAGGGCGGGTTCAGCCGGGTGCGCAGGATAATGCGCCCGGGTTCGCTGTCGTCTACCCGCTGGTGAATGGCCTGGGCGGCGTTTTTCAGCAGGTTGAGCAGGACCTGCTCCAGTTCGTTGGCGGTACCGGGCACCGGCCCCAGTTGCGGGTCGAACTGGCGGATGATGGCTTGGCCCTTGAAGTCGAAGCCTATGGCCAGGTCGAAGTCGTTGCCGGCAATCTCCACCGCCTGGTCGATCAATGCCGGCAGGTCGCAAGGCGCCATCTGCCGGTTGCTGCGCCGGCTGAAACTGAGCATATGGGTCACGATCTTCGCCGCCCGGGCGCCAGCCTGCTGGATGCCATCGAGCAGTTGCGGCACTTCGCGGCTCTGCAGGTAATGGTTGACGGTTTCCAGCTCGATACCGATCTGCTCGGCATGTTCCTGATTCTTCGGCAGCTCGGGGGACAGGCGCCGGCGAATGTTCTGCACGTTGTGCAGGATGGCCCCCAGCGGGTTGTTGATTTCGTGGGCCATGCCGGCGGCTAGGCCACCCACGGAGAGCATTTTTTCCGACTGCACCATCATTTCTTCCAGGGACAGGCGCTGGGTGATGTCGTCGATCCGGATCACCACGCCGCGCCCGGTACCGCCCATCAGCGGGTAGAAGGTGAGGGCGTAGTGTCGGGCTTCGTCGTCCTTGACCCAGGTGACCCGCTCGACCTTGGTGACCGTATGCTGCTCCACGGTTTCCTTGAGCTGTGGCAGGAACGGCTTGAGCGGTTCGAAGGCGAGGAAGATCGGCTGATTCAGTGCTTCATCCAGGCGCGTGCCGGAGAGGGCGCTGGCCTCCTGATTCCATTGGGTGACGTAGAGCTGCTCGTCCAGGGCGATCAGGGCCGAGGGCATGGAGTCGATGATGCTGTTGAGGTAGTTCTGAAAACCGGTGAGTTTCTTTTCGATCTTGCTGCGCACCTGGACTTCCAGTTCCAGCTTGCGGTTGGTATGGCGGGTTTCTTCGGCCAGGCCCTGGGCCTGGTCATAGGCCGCCTGGGAATCGTCGCGGGCCCGCTTGAGTTGCTGTTCTCGCGCTTCGATGCGCGACAGCATGGTGTTGAAGGCCTCGGCCAGGCTGCCGATTTCATCGTGGTTGCCGCGGGCGGCGCGCAGGGAATAGTTCTCTTCGCGGGTCACCTGCCGGGACAGTTCTTCCAACTGATGAATGGGGCGGGTGATCAGCCGTTTGATCTGCCGGGCAATCACCAGCCACAGCAGCACGCTGAAGATCAGGATGCCCAGGCTCGCGGTCAGGGTGCCGGTGTAGAAGGCCATCGGCAGTTCACTGCTGGCCACCAGCAACAGATGGCCGGGAGGCTGGCCGGCGCGGGGCAGGGTGATGATCTGGTTGCTGCGAAATTCGGTCAGTTGCCAGGCTTCGATATGCCGATAGCGCTCCGGCAGGCTCAGGCGTTCGCCATGTTGCAGTTGGGCCAGGCGCGTGCCTTTGCCGTCATAGATCGCTGCGGCGCGCAGGGGGGAATAGCTGTTGAGTTCGTTGAGCAGTTTTTCAGCGTTTTGCGGCGAATCCAGCGCCTGTTCGGCCAGGGTCGGGTTGGACACCAGCCGGCCGATGGTCTGCAAGGCTTGCGGGGCCATGCTTTCCTGGGAGATCCAGTAGGCGGCGCTGATGAAGGTCAGGTTGGCGACCAGCAGTACGGTAATCAGCAGGACGAGCAAGGCGGCCAGCAGTTTTTGGCCGACCGGCAGGTTTTCAAGGCGCTGGCGCAATGGCATCGGGGACGTCGCTAGAGAGGAACACGTGGGCAGCGTAGCCGCTGCTCAGTCGCTGGGCAATCCGCGCTGTTGCAGGTGTTCCACCAATAGCCGACGCAGGCGGCTGAGGTTGGGCAGGTGCAACTGGTGCCTGGTGGCAACGTCGCAGGCATGCCCCAGTAAATAGCTGATTTCGGTTCTGCGCCGGCTGGCGACGTCCTGGTACATGGAGGAGTAGTTGGCGGCGGTCGCCTGGATCACCCGCTCCACTTCCTGTTGTAGGTTTTCCGCCGCGGCGGGCTGGCCGCAACGTTCCAGCAGTTCGCTCAGCTCGACGCACAGCATCGCCACTTCGCAATGATGCTGCAGCAGGCCGCCGTTGCGGCAGTCATGCAGGACCGTCAGGGGATTGATCGCGCAGTTGAGCGCCAGCTTGCGCCAGAGGCGGGTCAGGATGTCCGCGCTCCATTCATGGGGGATGCCGCTGGCGCTCAGGTCGTCGAGCCAGAAAGGCGCGGTGGGGTGGCTGGCGTCCCCCAGCCAGGTGTAGCCATGACCGGCGAACACCACGCGCCAGTCGCCATCGCGAAAGGCGCCTTCGGTGCTCGAGGCATAAATGCAGCGGGCCTGCGGCACCTGGGCGGCCACGGCGTCCTGGCTGCCCAGGCCGTTCTGCAGCAGGACCAGTTCGGCGTCGGGTGTCAGGCGCGCGGCCAGCTGGCTGACGGCCTGTTGCGCGTCATAGGCCTTGCAGGCCACCAGCAGGCGGGTAATGGGTTCAGGGTTGTCGAGGGTTTCGCCGGGAATGGCATGGAAACTGGCCTGCCCTTGTTCCACCAGTGTCAGCCCCCCCGCGGCCTGGTAAGCCTGCAGGCGGGCCTGATCGCGCAGGATCAGGCGCACCGGCAAGCCGGCCCGGGCCAGGCGTGTCGCCCACAGGGTGCCGAGGCTGCCCGCGCCCAGAATGTGCCAGGTAGTCGACATCAGCGTGGTACTCGGTTTGGCAGGCGCATGCGCGGCTCGCAGTGAAGGAGGGGAAAGACCCGTTATAATGAGCCCGGATTTTAACCGCAAACCGGGCGTGCTCCATCTTTATCGAGCTGCGCCCCTTTTTTATTGGAGAAATTACATGCCGTCGTTTGACGTGGTATCCGAACTGGACAAGCACGAAGTCACCAACGCCGTGGAAAACGCCGTCAAGGAGCTGGACCGCCGCTATGACTTGAAGGGCAAGGGCAGCTTCGAGTTCAAGGAAAAGGAACTGACCGTCAACCTGACCGCTGAAGCCGAATTCCAGCTGGAAGCGATGATCGAGATCCTCAAGCTGGCCCTGGTCAAGCGCAAGATCGATGTGCAGTGCCTTGAGGTCAAGGACGCGTACGCTTCGGGCAAGGTGATGAAGCAGGAAGCCACCCTCAAGGAAGGCATCGACAAAGAGTTGGCGAAAAAGATCGTTGCCCACATCAAGGACGCCAAGCTGAAGGTCCAGGCTGCGATCCAGGGCGAGCAGGTACGGGTTACCGGCAAGAAGCGCGACGATCTGCAAGAAGCCATCGCCGCTCTGCGCGCGAAAGAGTTCGGCATGCCGCTGCAGTTCAACAACTTCCGCGACTGATGGGATTTTTCGGGAACCTCGCGAGCTTATTGGCGTCCGAGGCCCGAGTAGTGGGCAGAAACGATTGAGCCTTTATACGGCTACTCGTTCTGCCCTTGTTTTTTGTGTGCCCGGCAGCCGGGAATCAGGAGAGATAGATGGATTTGAATGCTGAAGTGGACAACCTGGTCAAGGCTTCCCAAGCCTGGATTCCGATGATCATGGAATACGGCAGTCGGGTACTGCTGGCCGTCATCACACTGGCCATCGGCTGGTGGCTGATCAACAATTTGACGCAAAAAGTCGGCAAGTTGCTGGCGCTGCGTAATGCCGACCAGGCCCTGCAGGGTTTTATCAGCAGCCTGGCGAACGTCATTCTCAAGGTGCTGCTGGTTGTCAGCGTGGCCTCGATGATCGGTGTCGAAACCACTTCGTTCGTTGCCGCGATCGGTGCGGCAGGCCTGGCCATTGGCCTGGCCTTGCAAGGCAGCCTGGCCAACTTCGCCGGCGGCGTGCTGATCCTGCTGTTCCGTCCATTCCGCATCGGCGACGTGATCGAAGCCCAGGGCATCAGCGGCACGGTCGACAGCATCCAGATCTTCCACACGGTGCTGCGTACCGGTGACAACAAGACCGTCATCGTGCCTAACGGCAATCTGTCCAACGGCATCATCACCAACCACAACCGCCAGCTGACCCGCAAAGTGATCTTCGATGTGGGTGTGAACTACGAGGCTGATCTGCAAAAGGCCCGTGAGGTCCTGCTGGATCTGGCCAAGGACGAGCGTGTACTGGCCGATCCGGAGCCGGTGGCGGTGGTTTCCATGCTGGGCGACAGCGCCATTACCCTTTCCCTGCGTGTCTGGGTGAAGACCGCGGATTACTGGGACGTGATGTTCCGTTTCAACGAGTTGTCCCGTGATCGCTTGAAGGAAGCGGGTATTGATATTCCGTTTCCACAGCGAGTGATTCGCGTGGTTCAGGAAGCGGCTGTTTGAGTAAGTAAGGGGGATAGGGGTTAAGAGTCTGATCGAATGGTCAGGCTTTTAACGCGGTACTCGCTGGAAGATGTTTGAAACCTGGTTGTAACAATTAGCTGTCGATAACCGGAGCTTCAGCGAGTCGCCAACCCCAATAAAAAGGCCCATCGAATGATGGGCCTTTTTTATTACTTGCTAAGTAACCGCTATTACAAGATCGACAGTGGGTAGTCGACGATCAGGCGGAACTCTTTGATGTCGCCCTCACCTTGGTCGGCGTTAGCGAAGTGCCAAGCCTGGCGAACGCGGAAGGAGAGATCTTTTGCCGGGCCAGACTGAACAACGTACTTGGCTTCGAAGTTGGTCTCGTTGTGTTTGCCATCGGCACCGTACAGCGGAGCACCGGTGTCTTTATTACGGTACATGCTGTTGGCAGCCAGACCGGTGCCATCGATATCCCAGCCTTTGACATAGCGGGTCATGAAGCTCAGACCAGGAATGCCGTACTCGGCCATCTTCAGATCGTAACGGATCTGTGCGGATTTCTCGTTCGGGCCGTTGAAGTCAGAGTACTGGATGGAGTTGGCGAGGAAGATCGAGTCGCCGCCGCGGTTGTTCTTGCCCACGCCGATGTAGTCGAACGGGGTATCGCCGTTGACCTTCTGGAAGGCGACGGTGATGGTATGCGCTTTCAGGAACGAGTAAGCGGCTGCCAGGGAGAACGTGGTGTTGCTGATGTCACCAGCTTTGGCGCTGCCGGAGTCAGTGGTGCGGTAAATGTTACCGTCCAGGTTCAGCGACTGATCGCCACCCATCGGGATGGTGTAGTTCAGGTTGGCGTAGTACTGGTTCCAGATATCTTCCAGCTTGGCGCCGTACAGCGATGCGCTCAGATTGTCGGTGATGCCGTATTTGCCGCCGAAATAGTCGATGGTGTTGGCTTCCACGCCAGCGTAGTTGGCGTACAGGCCACCATCACGGGCATTTCGGTCCTGGCTGGTGGACGAATAGAAGTGACCGGCTTCCAGATCAAGGTTTTTGATCTCGCTGCTCTGCAGTTGGAAACCGCTGGCAGTTTGAGGAAGGATACGGGAACCGCCGACCGCGAACACCGGGGAGGTGCTTGGCTGCATGTCGCCGGCTTTCAACTCGGTTTTGGAGACGCGAAATTTGACGGCCGCGCCTGCTTTGCCCTGGCTATCGTTGACGTCGCCATCGGAGTCGCGGCTCATGTTGCCGGTACCGCCAGTGCCGTCGCCGCCGTCCAGTTTGATCGCCAGATAACCGAACGCATCGACACCGACGCCTACGGTACCCTGGGTGTAACCGGAGCTGAAGTTGCCCCAGATGCCCTGGGTCCAGTCTTTCTGATCGTTGCTGTGGTCTTTGTTGTCACGGTTGAAGTAATAGTTACGCAACAGTACGTCGAATTTTGCGTCTTCAACAAAGCCCTTGGCTTCAGACTGGTCACTTACGAAAGGTGCGGCCGTAGCCACTTGAGTACTGGCGGCTGCTGCAACTGCCAGTGCGATCATGCTCCACTTCATCACGCGCATCGTGATTTGCTCCTTTGGTTTTTAGAAGAGTACTGCCGTCCCACCTGTTTTATTATCTGGGCGGCTCTTTCTTTTTGTGTCGGCGCAAACTTATATCACGCCGACAATGTTGGCGATACTTACGTATCAGTCCTTTCAGCTTCTTTACGACCCTGTCGCAAAATGCTCGATCAATGTCGCAAATCCGCAGTCCGCATGTACCCGGACTGACAACTTCAGCGCTGTTTTCGAAGGCTTGAACCTGGAACAAAAAGAACTTTGGTCAAGCAGTCAAATCTCCATGGGGCAGCCTTGCCACTATTGTTATTAGTCTCAGGAGAAGCCTTTTTCCGATGGCTTCTCCTGGGACAATGTGGGTGTGAATGCAACAAGCGTGCACAAAACGCAAAGGCACCGAGTTTTTTTCGGCGATAGCCCTTCGGGCTGTAAAAACCGCATAAAACAGTGGTTTTAAGGTCGTTTTGTTTGGGCTTGACGTTCCCTGTCCTCCTGGTGTTGCTCCCTGAAAAAAACGCACGACATTCCAAAACGTTACCGGTTCACCCTGCTGAGTGAGTAGATAGCGGATGGTTAACGCACTGAGCGTAGACGCACTGTGAGGTTTTGGTGCAAAAGTTTCTTGATGCAGCTCAATCATCATCCGCCGTCGGGCGCTGAAGAATGTGCAGGGAAGAGGCTCTTTCGCGGTTTTTTCCTTGTTTTTTATGGGCTTCGTTCAGTCGTGGTGCAGCCCGTTGGAAAATGTTCCAGGTCGGGGCGCTCTGACGTGTGGCATCGAGGATGAATATTGAGGCGGGATCTGCGCAGCAGAGCGATGAACGGAAGAGCTTTCGCAGGTATGCTGCCGTTCTGTCGCTTGGCGGGCAGCCGGTCATGGCGTTCGCTAAGCTGAAACTTGATGAGCTGAGCGGGAGTGCGCGCGGTGTTCGCTTTAGATCCACGACTTCAACAAGACACATTGCCCATTGGGGATTTCCCCCTTTGCCGGCTGCTGTTGTCCAACGATTCCAATTACCCGTGGTTCATCCTGGTACCGCGCCGGGAAGATATCAGTGAGTTGTTTCAATTGGATGACGCGGACCAGCAGCAACTATGGCGAGAAACCACGGCGCTGGCGGAGTTGCTTAAAGACTCTTTCGATGCGGACAAGTTGAATGTGGCGACTCTGGGTAATGTCGTCAGCCAGTTGCATATGCACGTTATCGTTCGCAAGCGCGACGATGAGGCCTGGCCTGCTCCGGTATGGGGCAAGCTGCCTGCCAAACCTTACAGTGCCGAACAGGTGGCTGCGATTCGTGAGCGGTTACGACTGGTCCTGACCGATGATTTCAAGTTTCTGGAGGGCTGAGTCATGAGCCTGGAAGAGCGGGTAACCGACCTGGAAAGCCGACTGGCTTTTCAGGATGACACCATTCAAGCCCTGAACGATGTGCTGGTAGGGCAGCAGCGGGTGGTCGAGCGCCTGCAGTTGCAGATGGCCGCCTTGCTCAAGCGTCAGGAAGAAATGGTGGGACAGTTCGAGTCATTCGAAGAAGAGGCTCCGCCGCCACATTACTGAGCGCCGGACGGCTTGCCGTTCAGGCAATAAAAAACCGCGAGCAGCCTGGCTGCGTCGCGGTTTTTTTATGGGCGTGAATCAGCGACGCGGCAATGCCGCAATCACGTCTTCGGCTTGCAGGCCCTTGTCGCGATTCATGACGGAGAACTCCACGCGCTGGCCTTCCACCAGGACGCGGTGACCTTCGCCACGGATGGCGCGGAAGTGCACGAAGATGTCATCGCCGGAGTCGCGCGAGATGAAGCCGAAACCCTTCGAAGTGTTGAACCACTTGACGGTACCGGTATCGCGATTGCTCATGTCGTAGGTTTGCGACGTATTGGCCGAGGGGGACGATTTGTAGAAGCTGACGGCCAGGTGCAGAAGAACGGCGATCGCTGCGGTCACCAGGCTGAACAGCACAGCCGGTTGACCTGCGATAACCGGCATTGGTGCCAGCAGGGTCAAGGTCTGCAAGACCACCGCCAGCACCAGAAGCGCGCTGACCAGGTTTTGCAGTTGATGGCGCGGGCCTTTGTTCCAGTAAGGGATAACCGGAGCCAGCGTCAGGTTGAGCAGGCCGAAAAAGGCCAGGTAAAGAGCATCGGGTTGTTGCAGGAAGGGAACGGCTTCAGATCGCAGGCTAGGGATAAAGGACAGCAGCAAGGCCGCTGCGCCCGTTAGCAGGTGGACGATTTTCAACATTTTAATGAACTCACGTTAAGACGGATCACAAGGAAGAGCTGAGCGTGCACGGTTCGCTTCTGAACAATGGGAGGCGGTGAGCACGTGCGCGAGATCAGCCTATGCGCTGAGGCCGAGAAATAGGCAACAGCGACACGGCCTCTATTTAACAGCAAAGCCCAGGCCTTCTCAAATCAGGCGCTGTAGCCGGATGGAGGGAGAAAGCCCTGGTTGTCCCGAGGGAATACCGGACTATCGGGCAAAGCCTTGTTCTAGAGAGCCAGCACCCAAAAAACCTGGAACGGCGGCTTTTCAGGCGGGTCACAACGAGCCTGGGCTTTCTTCCAGGCACTGGTCGTCCGCCTGGTGGGCGATTTGTCGCAGTGCCTCGGGCGATCCCGGGCTGCGGGTGCAGGACAGTCTTGCTAGAGTGGTCCGGTACCTGATCTGTTGAATTCAATGTGTTAACGGAGATAGACATGGCAATCGATATCGGTATCGGCGCAGAAGATCGCAAATCCATCGTGGAGGGGCTCTCTCGCCTGCTTTCAGATACTTATGTGCTGTATCTGAAGACCCATAATTTTCACTGGAACGTCACAGGTCCGCAGTTCCGCACGCTGCATCTGATGTTCGAGGAGCAGTACAACGAACTGGCGCTGGCGGTGGATCTGATCGCCGAACGTATCCGCGCCCTGGGGTTCCCGGCGCCAGGTGCTTACTCCATCTATGCGCGTCTTTCTTCGATCAAGGAAGAAGAGGGCGTGCCAAGCGCCGATGAGATGATCAGGCAACTGGTGGCGGGGCAGGAAGCGGTGACCCGCACCGCCCGTGGCATTTTCCCGATCATCGACAAGGTCAGCGACGAACCCACCGCGGACCTGCTGACCCAGCGGATGCAGGTGCATGAGAAAACCGCGTGGATGCTGCGCTCGCTGTTGAGCGAGCAGTAATCCCGCAGACCGAATGGCGCCGTTATCGGCGCCATTTGCCTTTATGGGGCATGACTTGTCGTCCGATCATGGCTGTTCGCCCTCAGGCCCGATAGGCTGGGTATGGCAGCGGGGCGCTGGCTTTGTTTCGGCGGGCGGTGGTCTATCGGTGCCGTCATACGGCTGCACAGGGCCGATTTAATGGATATAATCCCGCCCTTTGCTATATAACCCGGGCCTCGGCACGGGTTAAGCCAGACGTTAAGTACGCCGAGACGCTCCCATGCCCATGTACGACTACCAATGTGCTTCCTGTGGTCATCAGTTGGAAGCCATTCAAAAGATCAGCGCGCCTGCGTTGGTCGATTGCCCTGCCTGCCAGGCGCCTGAGCTGAAAAAAATGCTGTCCATGCCAGGTTTCCGCCTCAGCGGTTCGGGCTGGTATGAGACCGACTTCAAAACCGGCGCCAAGAAGAATCTGGCCGGTGGCGACAAAGCTGATTAAGTTGAACGACACGCGCGAGCTCTTGCATTATCCGGTACCCCGAGGTGCGCAAGGCCTCCCATCGAATTTCGAATTACGAGAAGTGAAACCACTACCATGATGCGCAGCCATTATTGCGGCCAACTGAACGAAAGCCTGGAAGGTCAGGAAGTTACCCTTTGCGGATGGGTCCACCGTCGTCGCGACCATGGCGGGGTGATCTTCCTCGATATCCGTGATCGTGAAGGTCTGGCCCAGGTGGTGTTCGACCCGGACCGCGCTGAAACCTTCGCCGCCGCAGACCGCGTGCGCAGCGAATACGTGGTCAAGATCACCGGCAAGGTGCGCCTGCGTCCGGCCGGTGCCGGCAATGCCAACATGGCTTCGGGCATGATCGAAGTCCTGGGCTACCAGCTGGAAGTGCTGAACGAAGCGGAAACCCCGCCGTTCCCGCTCAACGAATACTCCGACGTGGGCGAAGAAACCCGCCTGCGCTATCGCTTCATCGACCTGCGCCGTCCGGAAATGGCCGAGAAGCTGCGTCTGCGCTCGCGCATGACCACCAGCATCCGTCGCTACCTGGACGAGAACGGTTTCCTCGATGTCGAAACCCCGATCCTGACCCGTGCCACCCCTGAAGGCGCGCGTGACTATCTGGTGCCGAGCCGTACCCACGCCGGCAGCTTCTTCGCTCTGCCGCAGTCGCCACAGCTGTTCAAGCAGCTGCTGATGGTCGCCGGCTTCGACCGCTACTACCAGATCGCCAAATGCTTCCGCGACGAAGACCTGCGTGCCGACCGTCAGCCTGAGTTCACTCAGATCGACATCGAAACCAGCTTCCTCGATGAAAAAGACATCATGGGCCTGACCGAAGGCATGATCCGCAACCTGTTCAAGGAAGTGCTGGATCTGGAATTCGGCGAGTTCCCGCACATGACCTTTGAAGAGGCCATGCGTCGTTACGGTTCCGACAAGCCGGACCTGCGTAACCCGCTGGAACTGGTGGACGTTGCCGACCAGCTCAAGGAAGTCGAATTCAAGGTGTTCAGCGGCCCGGCCAACGATCCGAAATGCCGTATCGCCGCCTTGCGCGTTCCTGGCGGGGCGAGCATGCCGCGCAAGCAGATCGACGACTACACCAAGTTCGTCGGCATCTACGGTGCCAAGGGCCTGGCCTACATCAAGGTCAACGAGCGCGCCAATGGCGTTGACGGTCTGCAGTCGCCAATCGTCAAGAACATCCCGGAAGCCAACCTGAATGTGATTCTCGATCGCGTGGGTGCGGTCGACGGCGACATCGTGTTCTTCGGCGCCGACAAGGCCAAGATCGTCAGCGAAGCCCTGGGCGCGCTGCGGATCAAGCTCGGTCACGACCTGAACCTGCTGACCTGCGAATGGGCGCCGATGTGGGTTGTCGATTTCCCGATGTTCGAAGAGAACGACGACGGCAGCTTCACCGCCTTGCACCACCCGTTCACCGCGCCGAAGTGCTCGCCGGAAGAGCTGGAAGCCAACCCGGCGACTGCGCTGTCCCGTGCCTACGACATGGTGCTCAACGGCACCGAGCTGGGTGGCGGTTCGATCCGTATCCACCGCAAGGAAATGCAACAGGCGGTATTCCGTCTGCTGGGCATCAACGAAGCGGAACAGGAAGAGAAATTCGGCTTCCTGCTCGACGCCCTGAAGTACGGCGCACCGCCGCACGGTGGCCTGGCGTTCGGTCTGGACCGTCTGGTGATGCTGATGACCGGCGCCCAGTCGATCCGTGAAGTGATCGCCTTCCCGAAAACCCAGAGCGCCGCTTGCGTGATGACCCAGGCTCCTGGCCTGGTCGACGCCAAGGCGCTGCGCGAGCTGCATATCCGCCTGCGCGAACAGCCGAAGGCTGAGTAAGGCCGACCTGAAGGCGCATCTGCGGATGCGCCTTTTTCTATTGGGTCGAGATATTTGTTGCCCGCCCGCCGTTACAGGCGTTGCGGGCAATGTTTCAAAGAGAATTTGGAGCGCGTTATGGCAGGTCATTCCAAGTGGGCGAACATCAAGCACCGCAAAGAGCGTCAGGATGCCAAGAGAGGCAAGATTTTCACCAAGTGGATCCGTGAGCTGACGGTCGCCGCTCGCCAGGGCGGTGGCGAACCCGGTTCCAACCCGCGTCTGCGTCTGGCCCTGGACAAGGCCCTGGGTGCCAACATGAGCCGCGACATCATCGATCGCGCTATTGCCCGTGGCGCTGGTGCGACCGAGGCCGACAACGTCGAAGAGCTGACCTATGAGGGTTATGGCCCGGGTGGCGTGGCGGTGATGGTCGAATGCATGACCGACAACCGCAACCGTACCGCAGCGGCCGTGCGCCATGCGTTCAGCAAATGTGGCGGCAACCTGGGTACCGACGGTTCGGTGGCGTATCTGTTCGAACGCAAGGGGCAGATCAGCTTTGCGCCGGGCGTCGATGAGGACGCACTGACCGATGCGGCATTGGAAGCCGACGCCGACGACGTGGTTGTTCATGAAGACAGCTCGATCGATGTGTTTACCTCGTTCACTGGTTTCTATGCGGTACGTAACGCACTCGAAGAGGCCGGTTTCAAGGGCGACGACGCGGAAATCGTCATGCAGCCGACCACCAGCGCCGAACTGGATCTGGAAGGCGCCGAGAAGGTCCTCAAGCTGATCGACATGCTCGAAGATCTGGACGATGTGCAGAACGTCTACTCCAACGCGGATATTCCCGAGTCGGTGGCCGAGCAACTCGGCTGATAGCACGATAAAAGATCGCAGCCTTCGGCGGTTTCCCCCCCCTTTACGCACAGGGTTAGGCTGTACCTGTAGGGGAGCTGTCGAAGGCTGCGATTTTTTGTTTCTCCGGCTTCTTCCGGCGTTACCTTAGGCAACCGAATTTTCTCTTTGCAGGCGTTATGACTCTTATTCTTGGTATCGACCCGGGTTCGCGCATCACCGGTTACGGCGTGGTACGTGATACCGGGCGTGGCTGCGTGTACGTGGCTTCGGGCTGCATTCGAACCGGCGCCGGCGAGCTGCATGAGCGGCTGCAAATTGTCTATCGCGGGGTTCGTGAGGTCATTCAGACCTACGGTCCGGTGACCATGGGCATTGAAAAGGTGTTCATGGCGCGTAATGCCGACTCGGCCCTGAAACTGGGCCAGGCCCGTGGCGCGGCGATCGTGGCGGGGGCCGAGGAAAGCCTGGAAATCGCCGAATACACCGCTACTCAAGTCAAGCAGGCGGTGGCGGGCACTGGCGGGGCCAACAAGGAGCAGGTGCAAATGATGGTCATGCACTTGCTCAAGTTGACCAGCAAGCCGCAGATCGACGCCTCGGACGCCCTGGCGATTGCCATCTGCCATGCCCATACCCGTTCCAGCCTGCTGCCTCATGGCCTGGGGACCGCACGCAGTCGTGGCGGTCGCCTGCGTCTCTGATAGCATCTGCGCAAACATTTGATGAGAGGAGTGCCCCGCGCCTGTCTGCCCGGCCCGGAACTCCGCTCTGTGACTCGCCGGCCGCTGATCTGGCCTGAGCTAAGGATCTGAAACGTGATTGGACGCTTGCGCGGCACCTTGGCTGAAAAACAGCCGCCGCACCTGATTCTCGATGTAAACGGTCTGGGTTACGAGGTGGAGGTCCCCATGACCACCCTGTATCGCCTGCCGTCGGTCGGTGAACCGCTTACCCTGCACACCCATTTGGTCGTGCGTGAAGACGCCCAGTTACTCTATGGCTTTGCCAGCAAGCGCGAGCGGGACTTTTTTCGCGAACTGATTCGCCTCAATGGCGTAGGGCCGAAGCTGGCGCTGGCACTGATGTCCAGCCTGGAGGTCGACGAGCTGGTGCGTTGTGTGCAGGCACAGGACACCTCGGCGCTGACCAAGGTGCCGGGGGTCGGTAAAAAGACTGCGGAGCGTCTGCTGGTCGAACTCAAGGATCGCTTCAAGGCCTGGGAGGCCGTACCGAGCATGTTCGCCCTGGTGCCGAACCAGCCGGATGCGCCGATGCCGGTGGCCAGCGCTGAGACCGATGCGGTCAGCGCCCTGATCTCCCTGGGCTACAAACCGCAGGAAGCCAGCAAGGCGGTTTCCGCGATCAAGGAAAAAGGCCTGAGCAGTGAAGACATGATTCGCCGCGCCCTGAAGGGAATGATTTAAGTGATAGAAGCAGATCGTCTGATCGCCGCCACGGGCCCCCGTGAGCGCGAGGAAGTCCAGGACCGTGCGATTCGCCCCGTCAGCCTGGCCGAATACATCGGCCAGCCGACGGTGCGCGAGCAAATGGAGCTGTTCATCCAGGCTGCCCGTGGGCGCAACGAGTCGCTGGACCACACCCTGATCTTCGGCCCGCCGGGTTTGGGTAAGACCACACTGGCCAACATCATCGCCCAGGAAATGGGCGTGTCGATCAAGAGCACCTCGGGCCCGGTGCTGGAGCGCCCAGGGGACTTGGCGGCGCTGCTGACCAATCTCGAACCGAACGACGTACTGTTTATCGATGAAATCCATCGCCTGTCGCCAATCGTCGAGGAAGTGCTGTACCCGGCCATGGAAGATTTCCAGCTGGACATCATGATCGGCGAAGGGCCGGCGGCCCGTTCGATCAAGCTCGACCTGCCGCCGTTCACCCTGGTGGGGGCGACGACCCGCGCGGGCATGCTGACCAACCCGCTGCGCGACCGCTTCGGCATCGTCCAGCGCCTGGAGTTCTACAGCACGGCGGACCTGGCGACCATTGTCGGGCGCTCCGCCGGCATTCTCGGCTTGCCGCTGGACCCGGACGGCGCCTTTGAAATCGCCCGGCGTGCCCGGGGTACGCCGCGGATCGCCAACCGTTTGTTGCGCCGGGTGCGGGACTTTGCCGAGGTTCGTGCCAAGGGGCACATCACCAAGCCTATCGCCGACCTGGCACTGAATCTGCTGGATGTCGACGAGCGTGGCTTCGACCACCAGGACCGGCGCCTGCTGCTGACCATGATCGAGAAGTTCGACGGTGGGCCAGTGGGGGTCGACAGTCTGGCGGCCGCCATCAGCGAAGAGCGGCATACCATCGAGGACGTACTCGAGCCCTATCTGATCCAGCAGGGCTATATCATGCGTACGCCGCGGGGGCGTGTGGTGACCCGGCATGCCTATCTGCATTTCGGTCTAAACATTCCGTCACGATTGGGGGAGATGCCTGTGGTAGACGAATTCCTCGATGCCGTGGACGATTAATAACCGCTTCGGCAGCGATTTATTCGCAGCTTGTGCGGTCCTAGGGGGCTGGCATTGCCGTTATTTCGCCAGAAAGCCGTTCGAGAATGAAAAACAGTTGCCCGGCCGGATTGGCAACCTGAGGAGTAAGCACTAGAGTATGCGCGCGCAAAACGGGCTTGAGTCGTTCGCACATCGTTGTCGCGTTTATTACGAAGACACCGATGCCGGCGGCATCGTGTATTACGTTAATTACCTTAAGTTTATGGAACGGGCTCGAACCGAGCGGCTACGAGATCTGGGCTTTGCCCAATCGCAGCTGGCAGGGGAGAACCTGTTGTTCGTCGTGCATTCCAGCGAAGCGCGCTACCACGCGCCGGCGCGACTGGACGACGAGCTTCTGGTAAGTGCAGAAGTCATCGAATTGAACCGGGCCAGCCTGCGCTTCAAACAGCAGGTCAGGCGAGTCACGGATAATGCACTGCTCTGCGAAGGGCAGTTTCTGGTGGCCTGTGTGCGCACCGACAATTTGAAACCCCGGGCCATTCCCGAAGCTCTACGTGCGGCCTTTGCCGACGTGAGCGGCGCGGGTACACACTCAGAGCAGGAGATAAAGCGTGGAAGCTAACGTCGTCGACCATTCCTCCATGTGGAGCTTGGTCAGCAATGCCAGCATCGTTGTGCAGTTGGTAATGCTGACCCTGGTAGCCGCATCGGTGACCTCATGGATCATGATCTTTCAGCGCAGCAACCTGCTGCGTGCCGGTCGACGCGCCCTGGAGAGCTTCGAAGAGCGCTTCTGGTCGGGCATCGACCTGTCCAAGCTGTACCGTCAGGCCGGCAGCAACCCGGACCCCGATTCGGGCGTGGAGCAGATCTTCCGTGCCGGTTTCAAAGAGTTCTCGCGTCTGCGCCAGCAGTCGGGCGTTGATCCCGAGGCGGTGATGGAAGGTGTCGCGCGTGCCATGCGTGTCGCCATCTCCCGTGAAGAAGAGAAGCTGGAGCAGAGCCTTCCGTTCCTCGCCACCGTCGGTTCGGTCAGCCCGTACATCGGTCTGTTCGGTACCGTCTGGGGGATCATGAACTCCTTCCGCGGCCTGGCCAGCGCCCAGCAGGCGACCCTGGCGACCGTAGCACCGGGTATCGCCGAAGCCCTGATCGCCACCGCGATCGGCCTGTTTGCCGCGATCCCGGCCGTTATTGCCTACAACCGTTTTGCGGCCCGTGGCGAGACCCTGATCAGCCGTTACTACACCTTCGCCGACGAGTTCCAGGCGATCCTGCACCGTAAAGTGCACACCAGCGAAGAGTGAGCAGGTAAATCCCCATGGCCCGAGTTCGCCACAAACGCAAGCCGGTTGCCGAGATGAACGTGGTGCCCTACATCGACGTGATGTTGGTACTGCTGGTTATCTTCATGGTGACCGCGCCGATGCTCAATCAGGGCGTGAAAGTCGATCTGCCCAAGGTTTCCAGCGAAGCCTTGCCGCAGGACAACAACACCCAGGTCCTGACCATTTCGATCAAGGCTGACAAGACCTACTACTGGAACCTTGGCAGCGAAGTCGACACCGACAAGCAGATGGACAAGGCCATGACCTTGCCGCAGATGACCGACGCCGTGACCAAGATCATTCGCGCCGGCAATGAAGGCGGCAAGCATACCCAGGTGTTCATCCGCGGCGACAAGTCCGTTGACTACGGTGCCGTCATGGGCGCCATGGGCGGGCTGCAGAAGGCCGGCGTCGGTAACGTTGGCTTGATTACCGAGGCGCCCTGATGCAGCAACAGCGAGAGCCGTCCGCCTCGGAAAGCTACTTCTGGCCTAGCGTGTGGGCAATTGCCCTGCACGTTCTGGTGTTCGGCATGCTGTTCGTCAGTTTTGCCATGACACCGGAATTGCCGCCGTCCAAGCCGATCGTCCAGGCGACCCTGTATCAGCTGAAATCGAAAAGTCAGGCGACCACCCAGACCAATCAGAAGATTGCGGGTGAAGCGAAGAAATCCGCCGCGCGCCAGACCGAAGTCGAGCAGATGGAGCAGAAAAAGGTCGAGCAGGAAGCGGTCAAGGCTGCGGAACAAAAGAAAGAAGAGGCTGCTCAAAAAGCCGAGGAAGCGAAAAAGGCCGACGAAGCCAAGAAAGCGGATGAGGCGAAGAAGGCTGATGAAGCCAAGAAAGCCGACGACGCGAAGAAGGCTGCGGAAGCGAAAAAGGCTGAAGAGAAACAATTGGCTGATATAGCCAAGAAGAAAGCCGAAGAAGAAGCCAAGAAAGCCGCTGAAGAAGAAGCCAAGAAAAAGGCCGCTGAAGAGGCGAAGAAAAAGATAGTCGAAGACGCGAAGAAGAAAGCCGCGGAAGACGCCAAGAAGAAAGCTGAAGCAGACGAGGCGAAGAAGAAGGTCGCCGAGGACGCGAAGAAGAAAGCCGCCGCCGACGCAGCCAAGAAAAAGGCCCAGGAAGCAGCGCGTAAATCCGCCGAAGAGAAAAAGGCCCAGGCCTTGGCTGATTTGCTTTCCGACACGCCGCAGCGTCAGCAGGCCTTGGCGGACGAGCAGGGCGACGAAGTCGCGGGCAGTTTCGACGATCTGATTCGTGCTCGTGCGGCGGAAGGCTGGGCTCGTCCTCCTTCGGCGCGCAACAACATGACTGTCGTGCTGCAAATCGGCATGTTGCCGGATGGTACGGTGACTTCCGTGTCGGTGGCCAAGTCCAGCGGCGATGGTCCGTTCGATGCCTCGGCGGTAGCTGCGGTCAAGAACATTGGACGTTTGACAGAAATGCAGGGAATGAAGCCGAGCGATTTCGCTCCGTATCGTTCATTCAAGATGACATTCACACCTGAGGATCTAGCCTTGTGAGAAACCTTCTTCGAGGATTGCTTGTCGTTATTTGCTGTATGGCAGGGATAGCGACAGCGGATGAAAAGAACATTCTGGTCACCAGTGGCAGTGACCGGGCCACGCCAATCGCCGTAGTGCCATTCGGTTGGCAAGGGGGCAGCGTGCTGCCCGACGACATGGCGGAAATCATCGGTAACGACCTGCGCAACTCGGGTTACTACTCGCCGATTCCAAAGCAGAACATGATCAGCCTGCCGACCCAGGCCAGCGAAGTCATCTACCGTGACTGGAAGGCCCTGGGCGCCCAGTACATCATGGTCGGCAGCATTGTCCCGGCGGGCGGTCGCCTGCAGGTGCAATACGCCCTGTTCAACGTCGCCACCGAACAGCAAGTGCTGACCGGCAGCGTCTCGGGCAGCGTCGACCAACTGCGTGACATGGCTCACTACATCTCCGACCAGTCGTTCGAAAAGCTCACCGGTATCAAGGGCGCCTTCTCGACTCGCATGCTGTACGTCACGGCAGAGCGTTTCTCCGAGAAGAACACGCGCTACACCCTGCAACGCTCCGACTACGACGGCGCGCGTGCGGTGACCCTGCTGCAATCCCGTGAGCCGATCCTGTCGCCGCGCTTCGCGCCGGACGGCAAGCGCATTGCCTATGTGTCGTTCGAACAGAAGCGTCCACGCATCTTCGTTCAGCACATCGACACTGGCCGTCGCGAGCAGATCACTAACTTCGAAGGCCTGAACGGCGCGCCTGCCTGGTCGCCGGACGGCCAGCGCCTGGCGTTCGTGCTGTCCAAGGACGGCAACCCGGACATCTATGTGATGAACCTGGGTTCGCGTCAGATCTCGCGAGTGACCGCAGGTCCTGGCATCAACACCGAACCCTTCTGGGGCAAGGATGGTTCGACCATCTACTTCACCTCGGACCGTGGCGGCAAACCACAGATCTACAAGACCAGCGCGGGTGGTGGCGGTGCGGAACGGGTGACTTTCGTGGGCAACTACAACGCCAACCCGAAACTGTCCGCGGATGAAAAAACGCTGGTCATGATTCACCGGCAGGATGGCTTCACAAACTTCAAGGTAGCTGCCCAGGATTTGCAGCGTGGCAACGTAAAAATCCTTACAGACAGCACACTTGATGAGTCGCCTACTGTTGCGCCCAACGGCACCATGGTAATCTACGCCACCCGCCAGCAGGGCCGGGGAGTCTTGATGCTCGTGTCCATTAATGGACGCGTGAGGCTCCCGCTTCCTACCGCTCAAGGCGAAGTCAGAGAACCGTCCTGGTCCCCTTACCTGAACTGACGCGGCGCTTTACGTTTTACTTAACACACTGGGGTTCATTAGGAGTTTCACGATGGAAATGCTGAAGTTTGGTAAGTTTGCTGCGCTGGCTCTGGCCATGGCTGTAGCTGTAGGTTGCTCCTCCAAAGGCGGCGACAACGCTGGTGAAGGCGCTGTTGATCCAAACGCTGGTTACGGCGCTAACACCGGTGCAGTTGACGGCTCCCTGAGCGAAGAAGCTGCTCTGCGCGCAATCACCACCTTCTACTTCGAATACGACAGCTCGGACCTGAAGCCAGAAGCCATGCGCGCTCTGGACGTTCACGCCAAAGACCTGAAAGCAAACGGCGCTCGCGTTGTTCTGGAAGGCAACACCGACGAACGTGGTACTCGTGAGTACAACATGGCTCTGGGCGAGCGTCGTGCGAAAGCCGTTCAGCGCTACCTGGTGCTGCAAGGCGTTTCCCCAGCTCAGCTGGAACTGGTTTCCTACGGCGAAGAGCGTCCAGTTGCTACCGGCAACGACGAGCAGTCCTGGGCTCAAAACCGTCGCGTCGAACTGCGTAAGTAATTCGTCATGCGAACGTGCCGTCGTGCTCTAACTGTCTTGGCTCTCAGCCTCGCGCCGCTTTCGGTGTGGGCTGCGGTTCCTGTGGTCGATAACAACTCAGGCTATAACAATAGCGGAGGCAGTTATCCGCCAGCGGGTTATGGCACGAACGGCGCCTATGCCGGGGGAGGGGTTTCGACCCCTGTCTCGGCACAGGGCGAGCTGTTCCAGCAACTGCAGCAAATGCAGGAGCAAATCGCACGGCAACAAGGTGTGATTGAAGTACTGCAAAACGATGTTGCGCGCATGAAGCAGGAAAGCCTGGAGCGTTACCAGGATCTTGATCGGCGCATTGGAGCGGGCGGTGCACCTGCCGCGACTCCTGATAATTCTTCTGCCGGTGGCGATGCAAGTGCCGCCGGTGCAGCTGCCGGGGCTGCCTCGCAGGCTCCAGCGGCAAGCAGTGAACCGGGCGATCCGGCGAAGGAAAAGCTGTATTACGACGCAGCCTTCGACCTGATCAAGGCCAAGGACTTCGACAAGGCCAGCCAGGCTTTCGCCGCGTTCCTGCGCAAATACCCGAACAGTCAGTACGCGGGCAATGCCCAGTACTGGTTGGGCGAAGTGAACCTGGCCAAAGGCGACCTGCAAGGTGCCGGCCAGGCATTCGCCAAAGTCTCCCAGCTGTATCCGAAGCATGCCAAGGTGCCGGATTCGCTGTACAAGCTGGCTGACGTAGAGCGCCGCCTGGGCCACACTGACAAGGTCAAGGGCATTCTGCAGCAGGTGGTGGCCCAATATCCGGGTACTTCCGCCGCCCAGCTGGCTCAGCGCGATCTGCAACGCATGTAATCGAGTTTGAGCAGTTTGGAAGAAACCCGCGCTTGCCGCGGGTTTTTTCGTTAGAATCCATGCCCTTTTTATGAAACACGCTTCCTGGGATTACCGTGTTTGCGGGATTCCTCGAGGTGCCTGACGGAGGCGGACAGCCTGTTTAGCTGTTACGCCCGTGGCGACTATGCAAGACACACTGAGAATTACCGAAGTTTTCTACTCGTTGCAGGGTGAAACTCGGACCGCCGGCCTGCCCACGGTATTTGTGCGCCTGACCGGTTGTCCGCTGCGTTGCCAATACTGCGACAGCGCCTATGCCTTCAGCGGCGGCACCATCCGCACCCTCGAGAGCATTCTCGAGCAGGTCGCCGGTTTCCGCCCGCGTTACGTCTGTGTGACCGGGGGCGAACCTCTGGCGCAGCCTAACGCCATTCCCTTGCTCAAGCAGCTGTGTGACGCCGGCTACGAAGTCTCGCTGGAAACCAGCGGCGCCCTGGATATTTCCGCAGTCGATCCGCGTGTCAGTCGAGTACTCGACCTGAAGACGCCAGGATCGGAAGAGGTTCAGCGTAATCGCTACGAAAACATCGAGCTGCTGACGCCGAACGACCAGGTCAAGTTTGTCATCTGTTCTCGCGAGGACTACGACTGGGCGGTTTCCAAGCTGATCCAGTATGGTCTGGAGCGGCGTGCGGGCGAGGTGCTGTTCTCGCCGAGCCATCACGACCTGAATGCGCGCGATCTGGCCGACTGGATCGTTGCGGACAACCTGCCGGTGCGCCTGCAATTGCAGCTGCATAAATACCTTTGGAATGACGAACCGGGGCGCTGAGATGACTGATCAAGCACAGAACCAAGTTGCCACTGAAAAGCGCGCGGTAATCCTGCTGTCCGGTGGCCTGGATTCGGCCACCGTGGTGGCCATGGCCCGCGCCGAAGGTTACCGCTGCTACACCATGAGCTTCGATTACGGCCAGCGCCATCGCGCCGAATTGCAGGCGGCCGAGCGTGTCGCTCGCGACCTGGGCGTGGTAGAGCACAAGGTGATCGGTCTCAACCTCAACGGTATCGGCGGCTCCGCGCTGACCGACAGCTCCATCGATGTGCCTGAGGCCCCGAGCGAAGGGATCCCGGTCACCTACGTGCCGGCACGTAACACGGTGTTCCTGTCCCTGGCACTGGGCTGGGCTGAAGTATTGGGCGCGCGGGATATCTTCATTGGCGTCAACGCCGTGGACTATTCGGGTTATCCGGATTGCCGTCCGGAGTTCGTCGAGGCCTTCGAGCGCATGGCCAACCTGGCGACCAAGGCCGGGGTAGAGGGGCAGGGGTTCCGTATCCAGGCACCGCTGCAGAACCTGAGCAAGGCCGATATCGTCAAGACGGGCGTCAAGCTCGGGGTTGATTACGGCCTGACCGTGTCCTGCTACCAGGCCGATGATCAAGGGCGTGCTTGCGGTAAATGCGACAGCTGCCGTCTGCGTGCGGAAGGTTTTGCTGCGGCCGGTGTCAGCGACCCAACAGCTTATTTTTGATTTTTTTCATATTGGGTGTTGAATTCTTTTTATAAATCAGTATTATACGCGCCACCACACAGCGGGTCGTTAGCTCAGTTGGTAGAGCAGTTGGCTTTTAACCAATTGGTCGTAGGTTCGAATCCCACACGACCCACCATTTTCTAGCAGTATTTAAAATCCGAAAGGCCCACGAAAGTGAGGATTTTCGGGTTTTTTTTTGCCTGCAGAAATCTATGGGCGCACTGGATTGGCCTGCTCATCGGCCTTCGATACGCAGCGGCAGGCTGTCGATCACCTGAGACAGTGTTTGCTCCAGTTCCAACTCTTCTTTTTTTACCAGTTCCGGGCTTCTTCGGCGTTGCCGGTATTCGCTGGGGCTGGCGCCCGCGAATTGCTTGAAGGCGCGGGCAAAGTAGGAGGGGTCCTTGAAGCCGACTTCATAGCCGATGCTGGTGATGGGCATCTGGCTGTTGTCGAGCAGATTCTTGGCGCAATCCATGCGCTTGCTCAGGATGTAGTCCATGAACCCCAGGCCATGGACTTCCTTGAACAGACGGCTGAAGCGGAATGTGGTCATGCCACAACGTTTAGCCAGCTCTTTCTGGTCGATGCTTTCCCGAAAATTCTGCTCGATGTACAGCAGCACATCGCTGAGTGCCTGATGTTTCTGGTGCTCTGCGGTCAGCCGGATGCTGTCCGGCAGGGACGGGCCGTGTTCGATCTGCAGGGTCTTGGCGCCGGATCCGCTGCTGTGGCGCAGTTCGTAGAGCTGCTTCAGCGCATGCAGGAAGCGTCGGATCTCGGCACTCGAGAGAGGGAGCACCATGTACTCCCAGACCCGCGAACGCATGGCCCAGACGGCGAGTTCTTCGGAGTGCTGCACCGTGAACATGGCGATGGGAATGGAGGGAATCTTGTGTTTGATCTCCAGCAACAGATTGAGCCCCGGCATGTCCGGGCGGTCATAGTGCATGCAGATCATGTCCGGTGAAGGATGAGCGTCCTTTTCGGGCAGAGACGCATCTTTCGACACCCGGCAATCGCAGGCTGGGCGAAACAGCGCGATCAGTTCTTCAGACGATCGGTCGCGCGTGAGGTCGAACCATAAAAGAGAGGGTTTTTGGGCCGACTCAGGTTTCATTTCCTTATTCCTTCCTGGTGTCTCACTGTCACTTCCTGAGCTGTCAGTATCGCCATTGGGCTTTGTGGGCAAAGGATCAAGTTCTGATTAGGCTTCATAAATTTTCTTGATTACCTTCTATGTCTGACAGCGAGATAAGAGTCACAGGCAGCTCCTTGCTGTTGTGATCGCCTTTCTTGCACCACCGGCCACGGCTGAATCAATTTAGTGTTATATGAGAACAGTTCCTTTTCTGAAAAAAACTCTATCTGCCTGGTTTAGTTCATTGGTGTTCTTCTGCTGTCTTGCCAGGGAGCGCAAAAAAGTCCTAGAAGCCGACAATAAACTCCTAACTCTTTCTGTTAGCCCCTGACTAGGATTCAGTCAGGCGGCACAAATACTGATCGCCTTGAAGCAACTTTACTTATATGAGGTGAACAAGATGAACCTGCAAACAATCAAAACCTCGGTACTGGCCTTCATCGCAGACGAAGATGGTTTGACCATCGTGGAATATGCCGTGGCCGGTGGCTTGATCACTCTGGGGGCCGTTGCCGCGTTCGTGACTCTGGGCGGCAACGTGGCCACCGCCATTACCAGCCTGGGTTGTGCTGTTCAGGGCCAGGTGTGCTAACGACAGTCGTTGTGCCGAGTCCTCGGTCCTGGGATGGAGCTGTTTGTTGCTCCTGCACAGCCAGACTTCTCGGGTCTGGCTGTGCAGAGCGGTTCCCCCCGGGCTGAGGCCGTACCTGTGGTGCATGTGTGTTCCCGCCGTTTTTCTGTCTGATCTCGCCTGGACAGGATGGGGCCTTCTCAATCGGTATGTGCAGTCAGCGCACAGTACATGACGGATGGCTCCAGTCTTCTTCTGGAACGAGAAAAATCGTCAAATGACCTTTGGCCGGGCATGGCTCCCATCGCTCTGCAGCGGCCTGCAAATTCTCTTTCCAGCTTCAGGAGTATCGTCGCTGTATTGCTCGCGTGAAGATCAAATCCTGATATGGAAGCCCCGGGTTACTTCGTTTCGCACTATGGTTTGCTGCAACGAACACGACTGGGGTTTTTGTCTTTACCGACCCGGGCTCAGATCGTTCTCGCACCTAGGGCGAAGCTGATTCAAGGCGGCTCTTCAATTACTCCTTCCTTAGATAAGCCAGCTGTTTCTTGAGGTGTGTTGTTCCTGGTGCTTTTTTGCATCTTTCAACAACAGCAATAAAGTCCTAACGATCAGCAAAAAACTCCTAACCCTCCCAATGTTCCCCTGACTAATGTTCAACCAGGCAGTGCGCAAGTGCTGCTCTTAAACAAAAAACAATTGAGTGAGGTGGGAAAATGAATCTGCAATCGATCAAGACTTCGATCATCAAGTTCGCCAAAGACGAAGACGGCCTGACCATTGTGGAATATGCCGTGGCCGGTGGCCTGATCACTTTGGGCGCTGTTGCTGCGTTTATCACCTTGGGCGGGAACGTGGCCACTGCCATCACCAGCCTGGGATGCGCTGTCCAGGGTCAAGTCTGCTAACGCGCCAACTTCCACCGAGGGCTGCAGTCATGGGCAAAGAGCAATTGTTCGTTGTTGCATTGATGCTGGGACTGCTGGGGATTGCGGTGGTGAACGACCTTCGTCACCACCGTATTCCCAACCTCTTGGTGCTGTTGGGGCTGGGACTGGGGATTGCCGGTCAGGTCTATTCCTCAGGCGTCATCGGGTTTGGTTATGGACTGCTGGGCATGTCGATCGGTTTTGCCGTTTTCCTTCCCCTGTACGCCTTTGGCGGGATGGCGGCCGGCGACGTCAAGCTCATGGCCATGGTTGGCACCTTTCTCACTCCGCAGCACGCCCTCTGGGCTGCGTTTTTCAGCCTGATCGCCGGCGGCGCGTGCGGGGTACTGATTGTGTTGGTACGTGGTCAGGTTCAACAGACCATGGGGCGCTACTGGCAGATGGTGAGAGCCAGGGCCTATTTTCCGCCGGCGGATGATGAAGTGGCTGGCAAACCCTTTCCCTATTCGGTTGCGATCCTGCTCGGCACATTGGCCAGCTTTCTCTGGTTGCCCCTTGGCCAGTAGCTCAGGAGAACATTATGTATGCCATCAGTAACAGCCGTCCGACCGGCAATGACCGGGAAGCAGTGCAGCGACTGGCTCCACAGCCACGCACGATCCTTGAGACCGGGCTGGCGGACAATTTCCTCGGAGATCTGGTCTGCAAGCATCTGCACGATGCGGGCGTACTGGACATGCCCCGACTGGTAGAGCGCCTGGCGCTGACGGGGGCGGTGGTTGAAGAAGTCCTGACCTTCCTGCGCCAGGATCATCGGGTCGAGGTCCTTGGCCAAGCCGGTGGCCAGGGCTTGCGCTACGGGCTGACCGAGCGCGGCCGCAATGCTGCCCGGGATGCCTTGTCGCGCAGTGGGTATATCGGCGCGGCGCCCTTTCCGGTGAACGCCTACCGCTCGCTGCTCAAGGTACAGACCATTCACCATGGCCGTATCAGCGCCCGGGACATGCAGGCGTCCTTCGGCTCCATGGTGCTGGCGCAGAACATGCTCGATCAACTGGGCGTGGCCCTGAATTCAGGGCGCGCCATCATGATTTACGGGCCGGCGGGGACGGGCAAGACCTACGTCAGCAGCCGGTTGATCCGGCTGTTTTCCGAGTCCATCTGGGTGCCCTATGCCATTGCGATCAACGATGCGGTGATCGAGATCTACGATCCCCAGGTACACCGGCGTCTGGATGTCGGCGATCCGCAGAACAGTCTGATGCTCAATGAGGGGATCGACCGCCGGCTGCTGTGCTGTGAACGGCCGATCGTCATCACCGGCGGCGAGCTGACCATGGAGCAGCTGGATATCCGCTACGACCCCTTCACCCGTCAGTACCAGGCGCCGTTGCAGCTCAAGGCCAGCAATGGCCTGTTCGTCATCGACGACATGGGGCGCCAGCGCATGGCGCCTGCAGAGTTGCTCAACCGCTGGATCGTACCGATGGAGGAGAAGCGTGACTTCCTCAACCTCGGCGGCGGGCGGCACTGCGAGTTGCCGTTCGACCTGATCCTGGTGTTCTCCACCAACCTGAACCCGTTGGAACTGGCCGATGAGGCGTTCCTGCGGCGGATTGGCTACAAGCTGCAGTTCGGCTACCTCAAGCCCGAGGAGTACGAACGCATCTGGGTTCAAGAGACGGAGCGCCTGAACATCCAATACGACCCGCAGCTGTTGCGCTACGTCCTGGATGAACTCTATGGCGCTGAAAACATGCCGCTGGTGCCTTGCCACCCACGGGATCTCTTGAGCATGGCGCTCGATCGCCAGCGTTATGTGGGCGCCAGCGGACCACTGTCAACCCTGGAACTGGAGTGGGCCTGGCACAGCTACTTCGTCCAGCTCGATTTTCTTTGAGTAAGGAGATTTCGACATGAGTTCTCGTACTTTCACTCTGGTGACCTTGTCCGTGGTTCTGGGCCTGGGCGCGGCATGGATGGCCAACAGCTGGCTCAATGCAAGGCTCAATGCCACCCCCGACGATAACCAGCAGAACGTGGTGGTGGCGACCGTGGAAATCGCTTTCGGGCAAATGGTCGAGCCACAGCAGGTCGCGCTGGTCCGTATGCCCAAGGAGACAGTACCCGAGGATGCTTTCGACGCGACCGAGAAGGTCGTGGGCAAGATCGCCACCTTCTCCATGTTGCGCGGCGACATCCTGCGCGGTGCGCGTCTGGCCGAACACTTGGGCGGCAGCACCCTGGCGTCGCTGATCGAACCTACCAAGCGTGCGATCTCGGTCCGGGTGGACGACGTGGTCGGCGTGGGTGGGTTCCTGCTGCCAGGTAACCGGGTCGACGTTCTGGCTACCCGGCAGACCGGCAATACCGGCGACGCCGAATCCAAGACCATCCTGGAAGACCTACGGGTGCTGGCAGTGGACCAGACGGCCAGTACCGACAAGACCCAACCGGTGGTCGTGCGTGCCGTGACCCTGGAAATGACTCCCCTCCAGGCCGAGGAGTTGGTCAAGGGGATGGCGGCCGGCAAGCTGCAACTGGCCCTGCGCAACCCGCTGGACAACCAGAAGCAACCGGCGATGGTCGAGCCGGTCGCGATGATCCAGGACGTGCCTGCCCCTCCAGTGGTCCGGCCGATTGTCCGTCGTCGCGCCAGCGGCGATAGCGGGATCACGGTGATTCGTGGGATCGAGGTCAACGTTGTGAAGTCCCAGCTGTAAATGATCGGGTACCACATAGACGAACGATGAGGGCTTGATGATGAGTACGCGTATCCAACAGCCATTGAGTGCATTTCCACGGCAGCAGCGCGGAGCAATGCTTGTACTGGTGGTGATTGCCCTGGCCTCGATGCTGCTGATGGGGGCCCTGGCGCTGGATGGCGGCCATATGCTGGTGAACAAGTCCCGCCTGCAGAATGCGGTGGACGCAGCGGCGCTGAGCGGTGCCAAGACCCTCAGCACGGTAATGGGCACGACAGGGGCCGCGACCCTGGCGCAGACCGCCGCGCTCAATACCCTGACCCTGAATGCCAGTGCCAGCGGCAATCAGGAGCTGGCCACCGCCATCGGCAACAATGTCGGCGGTTTTGCCACGGTGGAGTTGGCGTCCACTGTCTATGGGCCTTTCTCTTTCCCGGGGCCGGCCAATGCGAGCTATGTGCGGGTGACGGTCACCAACTATTCCCTGGCCGGATTCTTCTGGGGCGTCTTTCAGACCCTGGGCAATGGTGTCGGTAACAAGTTTGTGAGCGCGGTCGCTACCGCCGGGCCAAGCCCTGCCAGCCCTTGTGACCTCACGCCGCTGATGGTGTGCGGCGATCCAACGAAAAACAACCCGGCCACCGGGATGTTCTGGGGGTTCCAGTTCGGCGATGCGCAGGTGTTGAAAACCGCCGCGGGCAACAGCTCGCCGATTGGCCCCGGCAACTTCCAGCTGCTCGATTTCGGCTCGGGCGGCAGCACGGTCAGGCAGGGGCTGGCAGGCGGTATCACCCAGTGCAACAGCGTCGGTTCGAATGTCCAGACCAAGCCGGGGAACACTGTCGGGCCTGCCTCGCAGGGGCTCAATACGCGCTTCAACCAGTATTCCGGCGGCCTCAGCGCGGCGAACTATCCTCCGGACCTGGTGATCACGACCAACTCCAAGTCGTTCACTTACGACGATACGCTCGCGCAGATTCAGTACAACAATCAGGCGGTTACCTCGAGCAGCGGCAATTTGTCCGCGGGCGGCAGCGCCTTGTACGACTACAACAACTGGGTGCAGGAGTCCGCCAACTGTGTTGCCGGTGGCGGCGGCGGTTGCCAGAGCGGCGGGGCGTTCGAGCGGCGGATCATCAAGATCGTGATCGGTGATTGCTCGGGCAAGAACGACGGGGCGTCTTCGATACCGGTGCTGGGTTTCGCCTGCTACTTCGTCCTGCAACCGGCATCGCAAAAGGGCAATGAGGCGCAGATATTCGGCCAGTTCGAGAAGGTGTGCGAAGGCGACAACGTGCCAGGTCCCAACCCGGCCAATACCACCGGGCCGCAGATCATCCAGTTGTACAAGACCTATATCGACAACAGCCAGACGCCAAGTACCGACTCTTAGGAGGTCTTATGGGACGCACAGGATTCAGGTCGCCGCGCAGCCAAGGCGGATTGGCGATGGTGGAGCTGGTGTTGACGCTGCCACTGCTGCTGTTGCTGATGCTGACCTTCGCCGAGTTCGGTCGCATGTTGTTCCAGTACAACAGCCTGATGCAGGCCAGTCGCGACGCCGGGCGTTATGTCGCTGACAAGGCGTGGAACTCCACCCTCGGCAAGCTCGAACTGAGCGGCACGCTGCAGACCCAGGCCAAGAACATCGCTGTCTATGGCGTGCCCGCCAATCCCAATGGCTACCCGGCGGCGGTGTCGGGGCTGACGCCGGCGAATGTCACGGTCACCGCGGTGGGTGCCGAGCATATCCAGGTCAGTATTACCTACACCTATGTGCCGGTGATCGGCAGTGCCTTGCCCGTCTTGTATGGCAGCAACGTGCCGCTGGGCCTGGCCTTGACTTCCACTGTCGTCATGAGGGCTTTGTGATGAACGTCAAAGGTATGCGTGGGCTGTACACCGTCGAGTTCGCGATCACCAGCCTGGTGCTGTTCACCGTGCTGTTCGGTGTGCTGGAAATGGGCCGGCTGTACTTCACGGTCAATGCCCTGAATGAAACCGTGCGCCGCGGCGCCCGTCTGGCGGCGGTGTGCGACATCCAAGATCCGGTGATCCTGCGTCGGGCGATGTTCAACGCGTCGACCAACAGCGGTCCGAGCAGCCTGCTCAATAACCTGACGTCCGCCAACCTGAACCTGGTTTATCTGGACGCCAACGGCGCGGTAGTCGCCAGCCCCAACGATCTGACCGGCACCAACGGCTTTGTCGCCATTCGTTATGTCCAGCTACAGGTATCCAATTTCAGTTTCAATCTGCTGATTCCTGGGTTCAACGGGGTGTTTGTCCTACCGGTATTCAGGTCGACCGTGCCACGTGAAAGCCTCGGTCGGCAGCCCCAGGCAGCAGTCACACCGGAGATCACACCATGTTGAGTACCCGAGAAGCGCCCGTCGTCGCTGCTGCTACTGAAAAGCAAGGCAAACGCCTGCTGATCAGTGGGCGCGACGCGACGACCTTGAATCATCTGAAAGCGTTGAGCCAGGGACTGCCGAACATTCAGGTCAGCACTCGCCTGGTGAGCAACGGTCATACCGATCCGCTGTATGGACTGGAGCAGATGCCCGACTTCCTGCTGTTGCGCGTCAGCCATTTGTGGCGTGAAGAGCTGGCGGCCCTGTTGCAGCATCCGCTCAAGGAGCGCCCGCCACTATTGGTCTGCGGCCCTTTGGATGAGCGCGAGGGCATGCGCCTGGCGATGCAGGCCGGCGCCCGGGACTTTCTCCCCGAGCCGGTAGCGGCAGAAGAGTTGCAGGCGGCCATCGGCCGTATGCTCATGGAGGCCAATGCGGAGCAGGGGATCGGTGGCAAGCTGGTTGCGGTGATGAATGCCAAAGGCGGTTCGGGGGCCTCGATGCTCGCTTGCAACCTGGCGCATCAGCTCGCCGCCCGCGGTGGCAGGACCCTGCTGCTGGACCTGGACCTGCAGTTCGGCAGCGTGGCGCATTGCCTGGATGTGGTGCCTACCCACAGCCATGTGGATGTGCTGAAGCAGGTCGACTCCCTGGACAGCATCGCCTTGCGTGGCTATTGCAACCACTTCAGCCCGACCCTGCATGTGCTGGGCGGGCGTACCGGGGAGCTGTGCCTGACGCAGGATGTGCACCTGGATCAGCTGGAAAAACTGTTGCGCCTGGCCCGTGGGACCTACGACTGGGTGGTGGTGGATCTGCCGCGACAGATCGATCACCTCACCGGCGTCACGCTCGAACAGGCCGATCGCATCTACGTCGTGCTGCAGCAGAGCCTGAGCCACCTGAAGGACGGTACCCGCCTGACCCGCATCCTGCGCGACGACCTGAATGTGCAGAGCAACCGGATACAGGTGGTGGTCAACCGCTACAACAAGGCCTCGCCAGTGAGCCTCAAGGATGTTGCCGATGCCTTGCGCTGCACGAGCCTGCAAGCCGTGCCCAATGACTATGCGGTGGTCAGCGAGAGTCAAAACACCGGTGTGCCGCTTGAGCTGCATGCTCCACGTTCGGGGGTGACCCTGGCCCTGCGTGAGCTGACCCAGAGCCTGATCGGAATCGAGGTCGCCGAGAAGAGTTTGTTCAAACGTACCTTCAATCGTCTGTTCGGAGGCTAGGCCATGCTCAGCGACTTTCGTAATCGCCTGCGTCAGCAACCCGGCAAACAGGCACCGGCAGAAACACAGGACGCGTCCCTCGACGGCAAAGAGTGCGCCAGCGTGCTCATGGCCTGGGAGGCCAGTGTGCCGGACCTGCTCTATGAAACCAGGACCAAGCTCGGCCCGATGGAGGCCGAGTGGCGGGAAAAGATCTACCAGCAGTTGCTCAAGGTCATGGACCTGTCGCTCCTCGATTCCCTGGAGCCGGCCGAGGCCGGGCGGCAGATCCGCGACATCTGTCAGCGCCTGCTCGATGAACATTCGGCGCCGATCAATGCCAGCAGCCGCCAGTTGATCCTCAAGCAGATCACCGACGAGGTGCTCGGCCTCGGACCTCTGGAGCCGCTGCTGAATGACGCGAGTGTGTCCGACATCCTGGTCAACGGTCATGCCTCGGTGTACGTCGAGCGCTTCGGCAAGCTGCAAAGAACCGATGTGCGTTTTCGCGACGACCAGCACCTGCTGAATATCATCGATCGCATCGTTTCCAGCCTGGGGCGGCGTATCGATGAGTCCTCGCCGCTGGTGGACGCTCGCCTGAAGGACGGTTCTCGGGTCAACGCCATCATTCCACCGCTGGCCATCGACGGGCCGAGCATGTCGATCCGCCGCTTCGCCGTGGATTTGCTCAACACCGAGAGCCTGGTGCAGATGGGCACCCTGACCCCGGCCATCGCCCTGATGCTCAAGGCCATCGTCCGTGGCCGGCTGAATGTCCTGATCTCCGGAGGGACCGGCAGTGGCAAGACCACCATGCTCAACGTGTTGTCCAGTTTCATTCCGCACAACGAGCGGATCGTGACCATAGAAGACTCGGCCGAGCTGCAACTGCAGCAGCCCCATGTGGTGCGCCTGGAAACCCGTCCGTCGAACATCGAGGGCCGTGGCGAGGTGGGCCAGCGGGAGCTGGTGCGCAACAGCCTGCGTATGCGGCCGGACCGCATCGTGATCGGCGAGGTGCGTGGCGCCGAGGCGCTGGACATGTTGACGGCGATGAATACCGGCCACGACGGCTCGCTGACCACCATCCACGCCAACACCGCCCGCGATGCCCTGGGACGGATCGAGAACATGGTGTCGATGACGGGGGCGACCTTTCCGATCAAGGCCTTGCGTCAGCAGATCGCTTCGGCCATCGGTGTGGTCATCCAGCTGGAGCGGCAGGAGGACGGTACGCGACGGCTGGTCAGCGTGCAGGAAATCAACGGCATGGAAGGGGAAATCATCACCATGACCGAGATCTTCTCTTTCGCGCGCAGTGGTCTGGGCGAGAAAGGCGAGGTCCTGGGCGAATTCCGCCCCACGGGCATGGTTCCGGCGTTTCGCGATGTGCTGGCCAAACGGGGCATCGAGCTGCCGCTCAGCCTGTTCCGGCCAGACTGGATGGAGGGCTAGTCATGCATCAGATCCCCAGTGAATTTATCCTGGCGTTTCTCGGGATGGTGTTCACCGCCATATTCCTGCTCAGCCAGAGCGTGGCGGTGCCGGTGTTCGGCGAAGCCGGCAAGGTGCGCAAGCGTATTCGCAGTCGCCTCGACCTGCTGGAGCGGGCCAGTAACCTGGAGAACATGCAATCGGTCCTGCGCCAGAAATACCTGCGTCGTTTGTCCCCGCTGGAGGCGCGTCTGGAGCAGTTGCCGGCGATGGAGGCCCTGGCGCAGATGATCGAGCAGGCTGGACATGAGTACCGCGCCTATCGGGTGCTGATGCTCAGCCTGGTCCTGATGATGGTGGCTGGCATCGGGCTGTGGCTGCTCACGCAACTCTGGTGGGCGGCGCTCCCGGCGGCGGCTGCGGCCTTCTGGCTGCCGGTGCTGAAAATCTCCCGGGACCGCAACAAACGCTTTGCCCTGTTCGAGGAGCAGTTGCCGGATGCACTGGATGCCATGTGCCGGGCGCTGCGTGCCGGACATCCGTTCAACGAAACCCTGCAATTGGTGGCCGACGAGCACAAGGGGCCGGTTGCCCATGAGTTCGGCCTGGCCTTTGCCGACATCAACTATGGCAACGATGTGCGTCGGGCCATGCTTGGCCTGCTGGAGCGCATGCCGAGCATGACCGTGATGATGCTGGTGACCACTGTGCTGATCCATCGCGAGACGGGCGGCAACCTGACAGAGGTGCTGGATCGTTTGAGCAGTCTGATTCGCGGCCGTTTCCGCTTTCAGCGCAAGGTCAAGACGCTCTCGGCCGAAGGGCGCATGTCGGGCTGGATCCTGGTGGCGATGCCTTTTGTACTGGCGGCGGGGATTGTGCTTTCGAGCCCGACCTATCTGCCTCTGCTCATCAATGAGTCATTGGGGCGCAAGATGGTGCTTGGCGCGTTTGTGGCGATGCTGGTGGGAATCTTCTGGATACGCAAGATCATCCGGATTCAGGTGTGAGCACAATCACTCGTAGGGGGTGAGGTTATGGAGTATCTACTGAGTCTGATCAACAGTGTGGTCGGTAACGAACAACTGGCGCGCCTGCTGTTCGCCGGGGCCATCGGCCTGAGCGTGGTACTGGCCGTGGCGACCCTGGTGTTGCTGGCGCAAGGTCTGCAGGACCCCGTGCACCGTCGTCTGTTGCTGATCAAGCGCGGCCATGGCGGCGACGGTCATCGGCAGGGGGCGCCGAGCAATCTGCAATTGATGCTGGAGCAGGTCGGCCAGCGCTTTGTCTCCGGTGAGCAGGAGCAGGCCTCGGCGACCCGGACCTTGCTGATCCATGCGGGCTTTCGCTCCCAGGCCGCTGTGCAGATGTACTGGGCAGTGCGCCTGCTGACGCCTTTGGTATTGATGGCGCTGGCGGTCCTGGCGCTGCCGCTGATACCGAAGGTCTCGCTGCTTCTGGGGATGGGGCTGGTGCTCCTGGCGCTGGGGGTAGGCTGGCTGGCACCGGCCATCTATGTCGACAGCCGCAGGAACGCGCGGATGACCCGTTTGCTCGTCGCCTTTCCGGATGCGCTGGACTTGATGGTGGTCTGCGTGGAGTCAGGCCTTGCCTTGCCCCAGGCGATCGAGCGGGTGTCGGAAGAGATAGCGGTCAGTCAGCCTGAGCTGGCCATGGAGCTGGCCCTGGTCAACTCCGAGATCCGGGCCGGGATTCCCAGTACCGAAGCGCTCAAGCATCTGGCCGAGCGTACTGGGCTGGAGGACATTCGCGGGTTGGTGAGCCTGTTGGCGCAGAGCATTCGCTTCGGTACCAGTGTGGGGACGACCTTGCGTGTCTATGCCGAGGAGTTTCGTGACCGGCGCACCCAACAGGCCGAAGAGAAGGCCGCGAAAATCGGCACCAAGCTGGTGTTTCCGCTGATCTTCTGCCTGTGGCCAAGCTTCTTTCTGGTGGCCATAGGGCCGGCAATCATCGGTGTGTTCAAAGTATTCGGGAAGCTATGAAAGAGGGGAGGGGCAAGGGCCATCTGCATGGATGGCATTGCCCCCTCTGAACTGAACACCATCGCGATTCATTGTCACTTTGAACTACCCGAACTACCCGAACCTACGTACTCCTTGTAGTACTCGGGGATCGGGTGTTTGTAGTTGTCCAGCCAGCGCTGCAGGGTCAGTTCCCGTTCGCTGGGCGAGGCGTTCTGCGGAATGGGCGACTTGACCTGGTTACGACTCTGCAGCAGCAGCCAGGTTTCGGTCGACTGTTGTGACAGGGAGGCCGGGCCGGGTTCGATAGCCTGGGTCACCAGCGGAAGAAGCAAGAGTCCCAGGCAGCTAAGCGTTTGGTATTTCATCACTACCTCTGCGTTATTGGTTGATTGACACTCGATGGCGACGAGTCCGTAGCAGTGACTGCCTGATCCTTAGCTGACTTCTTCGTCGCGTTCCTGAGTTTTTCGGCCCGCTCCTTGGCACTGGTGACTTGTTCGGGTTTCAGGCCGGCACGATTGACCAGGTCCGAGGCCTGTTTCCAGTTGCCTTGATAAATCAGCAAGGTCACCAGGTTGAGGGTTGCCAGCTGGTTGTCCTGTTTCAGCTCCATGGCCGTGAGGAACTCAAAGCGGGCCCGGTTGGTATCCCCCTGGTTGAGGTAGACCACCCCCAGATCGTTGCGGATTTTCTCGTCGGTGGGGGACAGGCGTGCCGCCCGCGTCAGATGTTCCAGGGCCAGAGCGTTATCGTTGCGTGACGCTGCCAGTTGGCCCAGGCCATGCTCGCCTTCGGCGGCCAGGCAGGTGCTGAGCAGGCTGCGGTACAGGGGTTCGGCCTCGCTTTGGCCGAGCTGGCGATAGATCTTGGCCTTGCGCATGCGAACCTGTGCCAGGTCATCCGGCAGGCGTTGCAGATTGGCCAGGCCGGCATGCAGCTTGCCTTCGCCGATCATGTCGTCGGCCAGGCTCAGCGACAGTTCCTGGTCCGAATCTAGCTTGCTGCATGCCTGCTTCGACCAGGCACCGCCGCCGTTCGTGGCACAGCCGCCGAGCATGAGCAGCCCTAAGGCAGCAATGACTACTTTCATTTTTCCCTCCTGGAACAATCCGATTGTCGAGGAATGGCCGGCACCGGACTTGCCGAGTCCGGTGCCATTGAGCTTGAGCGCGGTAAGCGACGAGTCAGAACCTTGGGTCATTGCGAAAGCCCGCTGGAGGCCTGGTCATAGTTGCCGTTTTCCAGGAAGTACAGACGGAACCAGTTCGGGTCGTAGTTGCGCAGTGGCTCGCCAGGCAATACTGGCAGCTTGGCGTTGACCGCCAGCGGTTGCACCAGATGCGGGGTGACGATCATCAGCAGTTCCTTCTCTTCGCGTCTGATCGAAGAATCACGGAAGAATGCGCCCAGGATCGGAATATCTCCCAGGCCGGGGAACTTGTTCACGGCCGTAGTATTGGTGGTGCTGATCAGGCCGCTGATCACGAAGCTCTCACCGTCGGCCAGGGAAATGCTGGTGTCGGTGCGACGCACAACCAGGGCTGGCACCGAGATGTCGTTGACGGTAATCCCGTTGGTGAAGTCCAGTTCGCTGACTTCCGGGGCGACCTTCAAGGCGATGCGGTCATTTCCGACGATTGTGGGGGTCAGGGTCAGGCGAATACCGAATTCCTTGTACTGGATGGTAATACTGTCGCTGCCGCTGCTGGGGACCGGGATCGGCACTTCACCACCGGCCAGGAAGCTGGCGCTCTGCCCGCTCAGCGCCACCAGGCTCGGACGCGCCAGGGTGTAGGCAAACCCACTGCCTTCCAGGGCGTTGATCAGCCCCAGGACGTTACCGCCGCCAATGCCGATATTAAACATGCCGTTGTTGAGCGGTATGTTCGGCCTGACGCCACCGATATTGCCGGGCGTCACCGTCGTCCCCAACGGGGCGGTGCCCGGGGAGCTGAACAGAAAGTTACCGCTCTTGCCGAAGATCGAGGTGCCGGCCTCTTTCAGCTTGGTGCGGCTGACTTCGACAAAGCGGATATCGGTCTGCACCTGGCTGGGCAGAGACGGATCTTCGGAGGGGGGCAATAGCGAACTGACCATCGAATGCGGACCTTTGCCCTGAACGAATACCATGCTCTGGCGAGGTTCCTTGTCGCAGGCTGTCCAGACCATCAGGCTGGTTGCGCCGGGCGCAATGCCCGTCAGCAGGTATGAATCCCGCCCATTGAGATACACATCGGCAATTTTCGGGTCGCCCACGGCCAACCGGGTAATGGCGACGGGGGAGTGCATTATCGTCTGCTGACCCTCTCCCACTTCCACCGTCGACGGCAGTGGTTGCAATCCAGCGCAGTTATTTGATGCCGCCATGGCCATTCCGGTGGGAAGACCAGCGACAATCAATGTCCACGCCACTCTCCTGAGCACCTGTACACAATCACTGTTCATGCACTGCTTCCTTGTTTGGGCTGGGGTAAACCGCAAGGGCCGGTCAGCAGGGATCATTTCTCCGTCATCTGAACCAGAGCCCGCCAAGTGTTGCTGCAACCAACCAGCAGTTAGCTGTTTCTGTAACTGACGTTAGCGCAGAAAGATAAAATTGCTATGAAGTGTAAAAAAACGCTTGGTCGATCGAGGGGATTCGCCGCCGGGCCGAGGCTCGCCTGCCTGTAATGCTCAAAAATGGTGCAAGTGCGCATTGCGCGTCACTGAGCCGTTTGCGCTGAGGCGCTTGTGCAGAGGCTGCAATTTGTGGGCTTGCGTGCTGGGGCGAGCCCTGTGACACAGGTCAGAATCATCTTTTACATCAAGGGGATATTCTGTAGCCTTGCGCAGTTTCAACGCTGCACCTACCTGATGAATACTCACTCTCCCGGCGGTACCCTCAACGGGTCCGGAGCCGGGTGTATACTCGACTTTCGCGCATAAGCGCCCGCAGGTCTTGCGATCATGACGCACATTTCCGAACGCCTTCTGGTTCAGGCCCACCTTGACGCCAAACAGCCCAAGCTGCTGACGGCCGCAGAGGAATCCCATTACCGTGCTGCGATAGCTGCCGAACTCAAGGCTCAGGACGCGGTGCTGGTGGCTCACTTCTACTGTGACCCAGTGATTCAGGCCCTGGCCGAAGAGACCGGCGGCTGCGTGTCCGATTCCCTGGAAATGGCCCGCTTCGGTAACGCTCACCCGGCCAAGACCGTGGTGGTGGCCGGTGTCAGGTTCATGGGCGAGACGGCGAAGATCCTCAACCCCGAGAAACGGGTGCTGATGCCCACCCTGGAAGCCACCTGCTCCCTCGACCTGGGGTGCCCGGTGGAAGAGTTCTCGGCGTTCTGCGACCAGCATCCGGAACGCACCGTGGTGGTCTACGCCAACACCTCGGCAGCGGTCAAAGCCCGTGCCGACTGGGTGGTGACTTCCAGTTGCGCCCTGGAAATCGTCGAAAGCCTGATGGATAACGGCGAAACCATCATCTGGGGGCCGGACAAGCATCTGGGCACCTACATCCAGCGCCAGACCGGTGCCGATATGCTGCTGTGGGACGGTGCCTGCATCGTCCACGAAGAATTCAAGTCCAAGCAGCTGGAGGATATGAAGGCGCTTTATCCCGATGCGGCCATTCTGGTTCACCCGGAATCGCCGACGTCGGTGATCGAGCTGGCCGATGCGGTGGGCTCCACCAGCCAGCTGATTGCCGCTGCGCAACGTTTGCCGAACAAGACGCTGATCGTGGCGACCGACCGCGGCATCTTCTACAAGATGCAGCAGCTGTGCCCGGACAAGGTGTTTATCGAGGCGCCAACGGCCGGTAACGGCGCGGCTTGCCGCAGCTGCGCCCATTGTCCGTGGATGGCCATGAACACCCTGGAGCGCACTTTGCAGAGCCTGCGTGAGGGCAGCAACGAGATATTCGTCGACCCGGCGCTGATTCCCCAGGCCATTCGTCCGCTCAAGCGCATGCTGGATTTCACCCAGGCCGCGCGGATGAAGCTGGCGGGCAATGCCTGATCGCCTTCGACAAGCGCACAGAAAAACGCCCCGACATTCGGGGCGTTTTTGTCTGTGGCGGATTATTTTTTCTGCTTGGGAATGCGCACGATCTGGCTGGAAGAGTAGATGTCGTGCCAGCTGCGCTTCTGTTTGTCTATCAGGACCCAGATGAAACCCAGCCCGGCGCACAGCCAGGAAGCGATCGAGACCATGAAGCGCAGGAGGGCCTGCCACAGGCTGATGCTGCTGCCGTCGGCGTTCTGCACGCGAATGCCCCAGACCTGCATGCCCAGAGTCTGGCCGGAATGGGTCCAGAACTTGGCGAAGAAGGCGAACAGCACGAACAACAGGACGGTCGAGTAGAGCGGATCGCCGTCCAGGGCGCCGGATTCGGTCAGGGTGCGCATCCGGGCTTCACCGAGGATCTGCAACTGGATGAACTTGTAGATGCCGCCCGTGACGATCAGCAGTGCGGTGCACAGCAGGAAATCGTAGAACATCGCTGCCAGACGACGGCCCAGGCCAGCGGCGGGAAAATCGCCCTGGGGGGTTAGCAGGTGCTTTGGCATCACAGGCCTCTCGATCGAAAAAAGAAGCCATTTTACGGAATTGCGCGCACAAAAAAGCCCCTGATGTCAGCATCAGGGGCTTTTTCGTTACAGACGATCAGCCTTCGGCTTGAACTTCGTCAGCCTGCATGCCTTTTTGGCCCTGCACAGCGATGAAGGTCACTTTCTGGCCTTCTTTCAGGCTCTTGAAGCCGTTGCCCTGAATAGCGCGGAAATGCACGAACAGATCCGGACCGCTTTCTGGAGTGATAAAACCAAAACCTTTCTCGTCGTTAAACCACTTGACGGTACCGCTCTGACGTTGGGACATTTCTTATTTCCTTTGACGCTAAAAAATTAATGACAGTCTCTTCCTCATGAAAGAGTACTGGGCTGGGTTGCAGGAAAGTAAGAGACGTCGAACGGGTTGTAGCAAACTTGTTGGCTACTGCCCAGGTCACGATTCCAAGCGACCCATGCAAACACAGTGGGGAAACTCTACGCCAACTATGGGAGAAAAAACAAGCCCTGCGAAGCCCCGGTTTTCCTCAGCTTGGCAGCTGTTGCCGGAACTAGGCGTCTGGGCTTATTCGATAGAGTTGTTCAATTGTTTTCAACTGTTATAAGGCAAGTTCAATATCGAAAATATGCACTATTTTATGGCGGTTGCGTTACAGATTAGTGCACTTTTAACGCAACCGCGTTACTTATAGAAACAGTCGATCAACCGCGATAGTAGCGTTGTGCAACGAATGGCATTTTGCTTACAAGCATTGACACCTTTTTCCCACGAACAATTGCCCAAACTGGCGTATCGAGTGCGACATAGGCGCTGTCGATGTAACCCATGGCCAACGGACCGCCCAGGGTCGGACCAAAACCGCCGCTGCAGACACTGCCGATCACCTCGCCCGCGTCGTTGACGATTTCCGCACCTTCACGCACCGGTGTGCGTTCCTGGGGCAGCAGGCCCACGCGCTTGCGCTGCACGCCATTGAGCTGCTGGGCGAACACCTGTTCCGCGCCCGGGAAGCCGCCGGCCCGCGCGCCATCGGCACGACGTGGCTTGGAGATGGCCCACAGCAGGCTGGCTTCGATCGGTGTGGTCTGGCTGTTCATGTCGTGGCCATACAGGCACAGGCCTGCTTCCAGGCGCAGCGAGTCCCGGGCGCCGAGGCCGATGGCGGCCACTTCCGGCTCGGCCAGCAGGGCGCGGGCGAGGGTTTCGGCGTCGGCCGCCGGCACCGAGATTTCGAAACCGTCTTCGCCGGTGTAGCCCGAACGGCTGACAAAGCAGTCCACGCCCAGCAGCTTCACGCGGGTGAATTGCATGAAGGTCATCTTCGCCACTTCCGGCGCCAGGCGCGCCAGCACGGTAACGGCCGCCGGGCCTTGCAGGGCGAGCAGGGCACGCTCCTCGAACAGCGGCTCGATGCCGCACGCCTGGCCAATGTGCTGGCGCAGATGGGCCAGGTCCTGGTCCTTGCAGGCGGCGTTGACCACCAGGAACAGCTCGTCGTTGCCCAGGTTGGCGACCATCAGGTCGTCGAGGATGCCGCCGTTTTCGTTGGTGAACATGGCATAGCGCTGCATGCCCACGGGCAGGTCGATGATGTCCACCGGCACCAGGGTTTCCAGGGCCTGGGCGGCATTGGCGCCGGTCAGGCGGATCTGGCCCATGTGCGAGACGTCGAACAGGCCGGCCTGCTCGCGGGTGTGCTGGTGTTCTTTCATCACGCCCAGCGGGTATTGCACGGGCATGTCGTAACCGGCGAACGGCACCATGCGCGCGCCGAGTTCGAGGTGCAGCGAATGCAGCGGGGTCTTCAACAGTGTTTCGGTGGACATGTTCAGCTCCTGGATAAACGTGAGATGCCTGTGTGCCTGCATCAGCACTCGATAATGTTGACTGCCAAACCGCCGCGGGCGGTTTCCTTGTATTTGCTTTTCATGTCGGCGCCGGTCTGGCGCATGGTGCGGATCACCTTGTCGAGGGAGACGAAATGCTGCCCGTCGCCACGCAAGGCCATGCGCACGGCGTTGATCGCCTTGACCGAACCCATGGCGTTGCGCTCGATGCAGGGCACCTGCACCAGGCCGCCGATCGGGTCGCAGGTCAGGCCGAGGTTGTGTTCCATGCCGATTTCGGCGGCGTTTTCCACTTGTTGCACCGTACCGCCGAGCACTTCGCACAGGCCTCCGGCTGCCATCGAGCAGGCCACGCCGACCTCGCCCTGGCAGCCGACTTCTGCACCGGAAATGGAGGCGTTTTCCTTGTAGAGAATGCCGATGGCGGCAGCGGTCAGCAGGAAACGCACCACCCCGTCTTCATTGGCGCCGGGGATGAAGCGCATGTAGTAGTGCAGCACCGCCGGGATGATGCCGGCGGCGCCATTGGTGGGCGCGGTGACGACACGCCCGCCGTTGGCGTTTTCTTCGTTGACCGCCAGGGCGTACAGGTTGACCCAGTCCAGCACCGACAAGGAGTCGCGCAAGGCCGCCTCTGGGTGCTTGCACAGCTGGCGGTGGAGGGCGGCCGCACGGCGCTTGACCTTCAGGCCGCCAGGCAGGATCCCTTCGTTGCGACAGCCGGCATCCACACAGTCCTGCATCACTTGCCAGATCTTCAGCAGGCCGGCGCGGGTTTCCGCTTCCGGTCGCCAGGCACTTTCGTTGGTCAGCATCACCTGGCTGATGGACAGGCCATAGGTGGTGCAGTGACCGAGCAAGTCCTTGGCGCTCTTGAAGGGGAAGGTCAGCTTGGTGGTGTCTTCGACAATGCGGTCGGCCCCCGCGGCGTCCTCGTCAACCACGAAACCGCCGCCCACCGAGTAGTACTCGCGGCTGCGGATCTGCAACCCGGCGGCATCGAAGGCACGGAAGATCATGCCGTTGGGGTGGTAGGCCAGGGGTTTGCGGATCATGGCCAGGTGTTCTTTCTCGTTGAACGCGATGACGTGTTCGCCGAGCAGGGTCAAGCGTGCGCTGCTGCGTATTTCCTGCAGGCGCGCGGCAATGTTTTCGGTATTCACGGTATCCGGGTGTTCACCTTCCAGGCCCAGGAGCACGGCCTTGTCGCTGCCGTGGCCCTTGCCGGTGGCGCCGAGCGAGCCGTACAGCTCAACCTTGACGCAGGTGGTGGCGCCCAGCAGTCCGTCACGCCGCAGGCCTTCGACGAAGCGCGCGGCCGCGCGCATCGGGCCAACGGTGTGGGAGCTGGAGGGGCCGATGCCAATCTTGAACAGGTCGAACACGCTCAAGGACATGTTGGTTCTCCGGTTTCTTATTGTGTTGATCGGCACGCACGGGGGAAGCGGGTGTTGCAGTCCGGTCTATCCGGTATTCGTCGCCAGCCGTCTCGCTCCTACAGGTATACGCAGAAACCCTGGGAGCGAGGCAGGCCCGCGATGGACGGCGATGCCGTCTTAGGCGTCCTGATAACTTTCGATCGACGGGCAGGCGCACACCAGGTTGCGGTCGCCGAACACGTTGTCGACGCGACCGACCGGAGGCCAGTACTTGCCGTCGATCAGCGAGGCCACCGGGTACACCGCCTGTTCACGGCTGTAGGGGTGCGACCACTCGCCGACGATTTCCGCCGCGGTATGCGGGGCGTTCTTCAGCGGGTTGTCGTCCTTGTCCAGGCTGCCGTTTTCCACCGCGCGGATTTCTTCGCGGATGCGGATCATGGCGTCGCAGAAGCGGTCCAGCTCTTCCTTGGATTCGCTTTCGGTCGGCTCGATCATCAGGGTGCCGGCCACCGGGAACGACATGGTCGGGGCGTGGAAGCCGAAGTCGATCAGGCGCTTGGCGACGTCGTCGACGCTGATGCCGCTGCTGTCCTTGAGCGGGCGCAGGTCGAGGATGCACTCGTGGGCCACCAGGCCGTTGCTGCCGGTGTAGAGCACTGGGTAGTGCTCTTCCAGGCGACGGGAGATGTAGTTGGCATTGAGGATCGCCAGCTGCGAGGCACGCTTGAGGCCTTCACCGCCCATCATGCGGATGTACATCCAGGTGATCGGCAGGATGCTCGCGCTGCCGAACGGCGCGGCGCAGACCGCGCCTTCCTTGCGTTCCATGGCCGCATGGCCCGGCAGGAACGGCGCCAGGTGCGACTTGACGCCGATCGGGCCGACGCCCGGGCCGCCACCGCCGTGGGGGATGCAGAAGGTCTTGTGCAGGTTCAGGTGCGACACGTCACCGCCGAACTTGCCCGGGGCGCAGAGGCCGACCATGGCGTTCATGTTGGCGCCGTCGATGTACACCTGGCCGCCGTTGTCATGAATGATGCCGCAGATTTCGCGGATGCCTTCCTCGAACACGCCGTGGGTCGACGGGTAGGTGATCATCAGCGCGGCGAGGTGCTCGCGGTGCTCGATGGCCTTGGCCCGCAGGTCTTCGATATCGACGTTGCCGCGGGCGTCGCAGGCGGTGACCACCACGCGCATGCCGGCCATGTTGGCGGTGGCCGGGTTGGTGCCGTGGGCGGACGAAGGGATCAGGCAGATGTCGCGACGGTCGTCGCCACGGCTCTGGTGATAGGCACGAATGGCCAAGAGGCCTGCGTATTCACCCTGGGAGCCGGCGTTCGGCTGCAGGGACACCGCGTCGTAGCCGGTAGCGGCGCAGAGCATGGCTTCCAGTTCGGACGTCAGTTGCTGGTAGCCGGCGCTTTGCTCGGCCGGGGCGAACGGGTGCAGGGCGCCGAATTCGGCCCAGGTGATCGGGATCATTTCGCTGGCGGCGTTGAGCTTCATGGTGCACGAGCCCAGCGGAATCATGGTGCGGTCCAGGGCCAGGTCCTTGTCGGCCAGCTTGCGCAGGTAGCGCATCAGCTCGGTTTCCGAGTGATAGCGGTTGAACACAGGGTGGCTGAGGATCGCCGACTGACGCACCAGCGGCGCCGGGATACGGCTCTGTACCGTGGTGGCCAGCGCGGCGAAGTCCGGCAGGGCCTGACCGTCGGCCAGCAGGCTCCACAGCGCTTGTACGTCGGCCTGGCCGGTGGTTTCGTCGAGGGACAGACCCAGGCGCTCGGTGTCGATTACCCGCAGGTTGATGCGCTGGGCGCGGGCCTTGTCGTGCAGCGCTGAGGTGCGGGCGCCGGTGTGCAGGGTCAGGGTGTCGAAGAAGCTTTCCTGCTCGACCTTGATCCCCAGTTTGCTCAGGCCCTGGGCCAGGATCGCGGTCAACTGGTGGATGCGCCGGGCAATCCGGGCCAGGCCTTTGGGGCCGTGGTACACGGCGTACATGCTGGCGATGTTGGCCAGCAGTACCTGGGCGGTGCAGATGTTGCTGGTGGCTTTCTCGCGGCGGATATGTTGCTCGCGGGTCTGCATGGCCAGGCGCAGCGCCGGCTTGCCGAAACGGTCCACGGACACCCCGACCAGACGGCCCGGCATGTCGCGCTTAAACGCGTCCTTGGTGGAGAAGTAGGCCGCATGCGGGCCACCGAAGCCCAGCGGCACGCCGAAGCGTTGGGCGCTGCCGATGGCCACGTCAGCGCCGAACTCACCCGGCGGGGTCAGCACGGTCAGCGCCAGCAGGTCGGCGGCGACCGCCACCAGGGCGTTGGCGGCATGGAAGCGCTCGGTCAGCTCGCGGTAGTCGAACAGGTCGCCATTGCTCGCCGGGTATTGCAGCAGGGCGCCGAAGAACGGGCTGACGTCGGTCAGTTTGCGCTCGTCGCCGACCACCACGTCGATGCCCAGCGGCTCGGCACGGGTGCGCAGCACGTCGAGGGTTTGCGGGTGGCAATGGCTGGAGGCGAAGAAGGCGTGGCTGCCCTTGTTCTTGCTCAGGCGCTTGCAGAAGGTCATGGCTTCGGCGGCGGCGGTGGCTTCGTCGAGCAGGGAGGCGTTGGCGATCGGCAGGCCGGTGAGGTCGCTGATCAGGGTCTGGAAGTTCAGCAGCGCTTCCAGGCGGCCCTGGGAGATTTCTGGCTGGTACGGGGTGTAGGCGGTGTACCAGGCCGGGTTTTCCAGGAGGTTGCGCAGGATCGGCGACGGCGTGTGGCAGTTGTAGTAGCCCTGGCCGATGTAGGTCTTGAACAGCTGGTTCTTGGCGGCGATGGCCTTGATCGAGGCCAGTGCGTCGGCTTCGCTCTGCCCGGCGGGCAGGTCGAGGACGCTGGTGCTCTTGATGCTGTCGGGGATCACGCTGGCGCTCAAGGCTTCCAGGGAGTCGAAGCCCAGGCTGTTGAGCATGGCTTGCTCGTCGTCCTGGCGCGGGCCGATGTGGCGCGCGATGAATTCGTTGGCGGTGCTCAGGTTAACTTGAGTCATGGCGGCTCCTCAGGCGTCGGCGTTGGCTTTGATCAGGCGGTCGTAGGCGTCCTGATCCAGCAGTTGGCCGACAGCGGCGGCGTCCGCGGGAATGAAACGGAAGAACCAGCCTTCGCCCAGCGGGTCTTCGTTGACCAGCTCCGGGCTTGCCTCCAGGGCCGGGTTGGTTTCCACCACTTCACCGTCCAGGGGCATGTACACGCCGCTGGCGGCTTTTACCGATTCCACGGTGGCGGCTTCAGCGCCCTTGTCGTAGGCCTGCAGTTCCGGCAATTGCACGAACACCACATCGCCCAGGGCGTTTTGCGCGAAAGCTGTGATGCCAACGGTAACGCTGCCATCGGCTTCGGTACGCAGCCATTCGTGATCTTCAGTAAAACGCAACTCGCTCATGGAAACTCCTCAAGGGGCCAGATTCGTCTGGTGGACGCGATTGAATGCTCGTGCAGGGCCGAGCTGAATGGATAAGCCCTTAGCAAAAATGCGGCCAATGTTTTTTAGTTGTTATAAATCAATGAGTTAAATTTTTTTCTTGGCGAGTGGAAGCTGACAGCTGTAGCGAAATCGCTACAGTTGGAGGGCCAGGGAAAAGCCTATGGGGATCAAAGCCTTGCGTAGCGCTGATTACAACCGGCTGTAGCGATATCGTTCCGCTGTAGCGCTTTCAGTACAGGTGGAGGTCGCTTTTCGCACTGTTTCTTTGTAGGAGCGAAGCTTGCTCGCGAAAAATCTCAACGGCAGCGCGATACTTGAACCCGCATAGCGCTCAGGTTCATCGCGAGCAAGAACTGGGCGTCCCCCTTGCTCCTACAGAAGCAGAGCGGAAGCGACAGCCGTCAGGCTTTCAGGGCTTGTTGGGGATGCCGTATTTGCGCAGGCGATGGGCGATGGCGGTGTGGGAGGTCTGCAGGCGGCTGGCCAGTTGGCGGGTCGAGGGGTAGTTGACGTAGAGACTTTCCAGCAGCGTCTTCTCGAACTCCTCGACGGCCTGTTCCAGGCTCTCGACTTCGGTGTCGTTCTGGCGCGCCACCGAGGTGCCGGCGATATCCAGGTCGCCGATGTCCACCAGGCTGCTTTCGCAGATCGCCGCCGCGCGGAAGATCACGTTCTGCAGCTGGCGCACGTTGCCGGGCCAGCGGTTGCCCAGCAGCGCCGGATAGGTGCCGGGCGCCAGGCGACAGACCGGGCGCTGGATCTGTGCGCAGGCCTGCTGCATGAAGTAGCGTGCCAGCAACAGGATGTCCTGGCCGCGCTCGCGCAGGGGCGGCACTTCCACATTCAGCACGTTGAGGCGATAGAACAGGTCTTCGCGAAAGCTGCCCTCGGCGACCATCTTTTCCAGGTCGCGGTGGGTGGCGCTGAGGATCCGCACATTGACCTTGATCTCACGGTCGCCGCCGACCCGGCGAAAGCTGCCGTCGTTGAGAAAACGCAGCAGCTTGGCCTGCAAATAGGGCGACATTTCGCCGATTTCGTCGAGAAACACCGTGCCCTGGTTGGCCAGCTCCATCAGCCCCGGCTTGCCGCCGCGCTGGGCGCCGGTGAAAGCGCCGGGGGCGTAGCCAAACAGCTCGCTTTCGGCGAGGTTTTCCGGCAAGGCGGCGCAGTTCAGCGCGAGAAACGGCGCGCCGTGCCGCGCACTGATGGCGTGGCAGGCCCGCGCCACCAGCTCCTTGCCGGTACCGGTTTCGCCCTGGATCAGCAGCGGCGCATCCAGCGCGGCGACACGCTGGGCGCGGGCCTTGAGGGTGCGGATGGCCGGGGAGTCGCCGAGCAGGGCATCGAAGCCTTCGGCATGGTCGTGGTGCAGGGCCGACAGGCGCTCGCCGATGCGATTGGGCTGATACAGGGTCAGCAGCGCGCCGGCGTCGGTGATCGGTGTGGCGTCCAGCAGCAGGGTCTGGCCGTTGAGGGTGATTTCCCGCAGGGGAAGGCGAAAGCCCTGTTCCAGCAGGGTTTCCAGCAGCGCCGGGTCGTCGAACAGCTCGGCCACGCTTTCCCCGGCCGGTTCGCGGCCATAGAGGGCGATCAGCGCCGGGTTGGCCAGCAGCACCTTGCCGGCGCTGTCCAGGGCCAGCACTGGGTCGGTCATCGCCGCCAGCAGGGCATCGAGCTGCAGGTGGCGGCGCTGGCCGGGCAGGATGTCGACCACCGTCACCGCCTGCACGCCACGCACGCTGAACAGCGCATCGCGCAGCTCTTCCAACACTTGTGGGCTGAGGGTCGGGGCGTCGATGTAGACGTTGGGCGGCACCATTTCCACCGCATCCAGGTTGAGGTTGCGCCCACCGAGCAGGGCCAGGACTTCCTGGGTGATACCGACGCGGTCGATAAAGCTGACGTGGATGCGCATGGGGCGATCAAGGGTTCTGGAAAACGGAGGGGGGCAAGTATGCCTTGGCGGACGCCATTGGTGAAATTCGCCGTAGGGTCCGCAGGGACTTCTTGTAGGAGCAAGGGGGACGCCCAGTTCTTGCTCGCGATGAACTCGAAGACGCCGCGGCATGTCAGGCTGCCCGCGTCATCCTTGACGACCATCGCGGGCAAGCCTCGCTCCTACAAGTCAGCGGTAGAGGAAGCCCGCGACCCACGGGCTGGGGTTACTCGAGATGTTCGGGTTTTACCGGATCCCCGGACTTCATGTTCAACTGCACCCGCACATCCTCGAACATCGCGTCGTAGTGCTTGTGCACCGAACCTATGCTGCTCATTGCCTTGGGAATCCCATACTTCTCGGCGATTTTCGTCACGTTGCTGGCGAAGTTGTACGCCTGATCCTTGGGCAGGAAGAAGGGTTCATCGACCGCTTTGCCCTGGATCGTTCCATGCATCTTGAACTGCATCCCTTTGCCTTCCTTGGGATCCTGCGCGACCTCGTAGTCGATGCAGATGTTGTAGCTGACATCGTCCTTGTTCAGCGCGTGTCGTTCGATGTGCAAATGACCGGGTTCGAACTGGGCCATGGTTCTCTCCTTTCAAGGCATGGGAGAGGGGCAGGCCTGGAGCCTGCACCCTGAGTTTCTCTTATCGGTAGGTGATGCCCGGCTGGGCCGTGCTGATGCGTGTGCCGGCCTGGCCCTGGACGATCGCTTCGATGTCCGAGAGTGAACCGATCACCGCGACTTTTCCAGTATGGCGGGCGAACTCGCAGGCCGCCTGGACCTTTGGTCCCATGGAGCCGGCGGCGAAGCCGAGTTTTTCCATTTCGTCCGGGTGCGCCTGGGCGATGGCTTTCTGCGACGGCTTGCCCCAGTCGATAAAGGCTGCGTTGACGTCGGTGGCGATCACCAGCAGATCGGCTTCCAGCTGTTCGGCCAACAGCGCCGAGCACAGGTCCTTGTCGATCACCGCCTCGATGCCCCTGAGCTTGCCGTCCTCGCCGTACATGGTGGGGATGCCGCCACCGCCGGCGCAGATCACGATGCTGCTCTTTTCCAGTAGCCATTTGATCGGGCGGATTTCAAAGATGCGCTTGGGTTTCGGGCTGGCCACCACGCGGCGGTACTTGTCGCCATCGGGGGCGATGGCCCAGCCTTTTTCCTTGGCCAGCTTTTGCGCTTCGTCCTTGCTGTAGACCGGGCCGATGGGCTTGGTCGGGTTCTGGAACGCCGGGTCCTTGGCGTCGACTTCGACCTGGGTCAGCAGGGTGGCGAAGGGCACTTCGAAGTCCAGCAGGTTGCCCAGTTCCTGTTCGATGATGTAGCCGATCATGCCTTCGGTTTCGGCGCCGAGCACGTCCAGCGGGTAAGGCGACACCGAGGTGTAGGCCGCCGCCTGCAGCGACAGCAGGCCGACCTGCGGACCGTTGCCGTGGGCGATCACCAGCTGGTTGCCGGGATGGATCTTGGCGATCTGTTCGGTAGCGATCCGGATATTGGCGCGTTGATTGTCCGCGGTCATGGGTTCACCACGGCGGAGCAGGGCGTTGCCGCCCAATGCGACGACGATACGCATAATGCATTCCTTCCAGAATTCGGTGATCCGGTGGGCGCGCGGCTTGCCTGCGATGGTGGGGTGTCAGGTTTGACGCCATCGCGGGCAAGCCTCGCTCCTACAGGTCGAGGGGCCGGCCGCCAGGCGGTCGGCCCGGGCGTCGGGGTTACAGGTCGGCCAGGGTCGAGACCAGGATCGCCTTGATGGTGTGCATGCGGTTTTCCGCTTGCTCGAAGGCGATGCAGGCCGGCGACTCGAACACGTCGTCGGTCACTTCGATGCCGTTGGCCAGGTTCGGATACTGCTCGGCGATCTGCTTGCCGACCTTGGTATCGCTGTTGTGGAACGCCGGCAGGCAGTGCATGAACTTGGTCCGTGGGTTGCCGGTGGCCTTCATCAGCTCGGCGTTGACCTGGTACGGCAGCAGTTGCTGGATGCGTTCGGCCCAGGCTTCCACCGGCTCGCCCATCGATACCCAGACGTCGGTGTGGATGAAGTCGACGCCCTTGACCGCGGCTTTCGGGTCTTCGGTCAGGGTGATGCGGGCACCGCTTTCTTCCGCGTATTTCTTGCAGCGGCTGACCAGGTCGTCATGGGGCCACAGGGCCTTTGGCGCGCAGATGCGCACGTCCATGCCGAGCTTGGCGCCCACCAGCAGCAGGGAGTTGCCCATGTTGTTGCGGGCGTCGCCCAGGTAGGCGTAGCTGATGTCATGGATCGGCTTGTCGGCGTGCTCACGCATGGTCAGCACGTCGGCGATCATCTGGGTCGGGTGGTATTCATCGGTCAGGCCGTTGAACACCGGCACCCCGGCGAACTTCGCCAGTTCTTCGACGATTTCCTGCTTGAAGCCGCGGTACTCGATGGCGTCATACATGCGCCCGAGCACGCGGGCGGTGTCCTTCATGCTTTCCTTGTGGCCGATCTGCGACGAGTTCGGGTCGATGTAGGTGACGTTGGCGCCCTGGTCATAGGCGGCGACCTCGAAGGCGCAACGGGTGCGGGTCGAGGTTTTCTCGAAGATCAGGGCGATGTTGTTGCCCTTGAGGTGCTGCTGCTCGGTGCCGGTGTACTTGGCGCGCTTGAGGTCGCGGGACAGGTCGAGCAGGTAGCGCAGTTCGCGCGCGGTGTGGTGCTCGAGGCTCAGCAGGTTACGGTTGTGGATGTTGAAAGCCATGATGGATCTCCTTTGATTTCGGTCGTCCACTTGCCGAGGCCCGTCGTGGGGGCAACGGCAAGCTGCTATGTCGGAATAAGAGGCGCTTAGTAATCGATCGGGTCGCGCACGATCGGGCAGGTCATGCAGTGGCCGCCGCCACGGCCGCGGCCGAGCTCGCCGGCGCTGATGGTGATCACTTCCACGCCAGCCTTGCGCAGCAGGGTGTTGGTGTAGGTGTTGCGGTCATAGCCGATGACCACGCCCGGTTCCAGGGCCACCACGTTGTTGCCGTCGTCCCACTGCTCGCGTTCGGCGGCGAAGCTGTTGCCACCGGTCTCCACCACGCGCAGTTGCTTGAGGTTCAGGGACTCGGCCACCACCTCGATGAACGATTTGTTCTCCCGTCGCACGTCCATGCCATAGGGCTTGCTGGTGTCGGGGCGGATGACGAACGGCACGATTTCCTTGACCACTTCCGGGAAGACCGTGACCAGGTCGCGGTCGCAGAAGCTGAACACGGTGTCCAGGTGCATCGCCGCGCGGGATTTCGGCAGGCCGGCGACCACGACTTTTTCCACCGCACCCTTGGCGAACAAGGATTGTGCAAGCTGGCCGATGGCCTGGCGCGAGGTCCGCTCGCCCATGCCGATCAACACCACGCCATTGCCGATTGGCATGACGTCGCCGCCCTCGAGGGTGGCCTGGCCGTGATCCTTGTCCGGGTCGCCGTACCAGACCTCGAAGTCGGCATTGGCGAACTCGGGGTGGAATTTGTAGATGGCGCTGGCCAGCAGGGTTTCCTGGCGCCGGGCCGGCCAGTACATCGGGTTGAGCGTCACGCCGCCATAGATCCAGCAGGTGGTGTCGCGGGTGAACTGGGTGTTGGGCAGCGGCGGCAGCAGGAAGCTGGAGTGGCCCAGGTAGTCGCGGTACATCTTGATCACGCTGGCGCCTTCGCTTTCCGGCAGGTCCTCGCCGGCTACGCCGCCGATCAGGAACTCGGCCAGCTTGCGTGGCTCCAGGCTTTCGAGCCAGCTGCGCACTTCGTTGGTCAGGCCGACACCGACGGTGTCGGGGGTGATCTTGCGATCCAGGATCCACTTCAGGGCTTCGGGGTTCTGCACCGTATCGGTCAGCAGGTTGTGCATTTCCAGGACTTCGATCCCACGCTCGCGCATTTTAGTGACGAAGTCGAAATGGTCGCGCTTGGCCTGGTTGACCCAGATCACATCATCGAACAGCAGTTCATCGCAGTTGTTCGGGGTCAGCCGCTGATGGGCCAGGCCTGGGGAGCAAACCATGACTTTGCGCAGTTTGCCGGCTTCGGAATGAACGCCGTACTTAACTTTTTCCGTGGTCATTACAGTGATCCTCCAGAGGTAGAAACAATCGTGCCGTTACAGGGTCAGGAAGCCGTCGTAGAGCCCGTAGGCGGCCAACAGGGCGCCTATGACCACTGCGGCGAAAATCAGCTTCTCGACGTTGGTGAAAATCGGTTTGCCCAACTCCAGCTTGGCCTTGGCGAACAGGATCGCGCCGGGGGCGTAGAGCAGGGCGGAGAGCAGCAGGTACTTGATCCCGCCGGCGTACAGCAGCCAGATCGCGTAGAGCAGGGCGATGGTGCCGATCAGCAGGTCTTTCTTGCGTTCGGCCAGGGCCGCTTCGTAGGTTTCGCTGCGCACCGCCAGCAGCACGGCATAGGCCGCTGACCACAGGTAGGGCACCAGGATCATCGAGGTGGCGAGGTAGATCAGCGACAGGTAGGTACTGGCCGAGAACAGGGTGATCACCAGGAAGATCTGCACCATGGCGTTGGTCAGCCACAGGGCGTTGACCGGCACGTGGTTGGCGTTCTCCTTGCGCAGGAACTCCGGCATGGTGTGGTCCTTGGCCGCGGCGAACATGATCTCCGCGCACAGCAGTACCCACGACAGCAGCGCCCCCAGCAGCGAGATGATCAGGCCGACACTGATCAGCACCGCGCCCCAGTGGCCGACCACATGCTCCAGCACCGCCGCCATCGAGGGGTTCTGCAGCTTCGCCAGTTCCGGCTGGGTCATGATGCCCAGCGACAGCACGTTCACCAGCACCAGGAACAGCAGCACGGTGATGAAGCCGATCACGGTGGCCTTGCCCACGTCCGAGCGTTTTTCCGCGCGGGACGAGAAGATGCTCGCGCCTTCGATGCCGATGAACACCCAGACGGTGACCAGCATCATGTTGCGCACCTGGTTCATCACGCTGCCCAGGTCGGGGTTCTTCACGCCCCAGATGTCCGCGGTAAAGATGTCCAGCTTGAAGGCGAACAGGGCGATCAGCACGAACAGCAGCAGCGGCACCACCTTGGCGACCGTGGTCACCAGGTTGATGAAGGCCGCTTCCTTGATCCCGCGCAGCACCAGGAAATGCACGGCCCACAGCAGGACCGAGGCGCCGATCACCGCGGCCGGCGTGTTGCCCTCGCCGAAGATCGGGAAGAAATAGCCCAGGGTGCTGAACAGCAACACGAAGTAGCCGACGTTGCCCAGCCAGGCGCTGATCCAGTAGCCCCAGGCCGAAGAAAAGCCCATGTAGTCGCCGAAACCGGCCTTGGCATAGGCGTAGACACCACCGTCCAGATCGGGCTTGCGGTTGGCCAGGGTCTGGAACACGAAGGCCAGCGTCAACATACCGACAGCGGTAATAGCCCAACCAATAAGAACAGCGCCTACATCGGCACTTGCCGCCATGTTTTGTGGCAAGGAAAAGATCCCGCCGCCAATCATCGAGCCGACTACCAAGGCGACTAACGCACCAAGTCGTAGTTTTCCGGGAGTGTCAGACATTGCGTGACTCCATTGCAGGAGAAGAGAGACGTCAGAGTAGATCTGCGCGTAATAAAAACAGCTGACTTAGATCAGGTCATCGCTACATTCCATTGTGAATGAATGACTTAAGCAGTCTTTGCGGTAGTCGGCAGGAGGCCTGAAAGCAGTGTTTCAGAAGGCCTGGAAGGCAAGGTGGCAGGGCTTCTTGTTAACGCAAAGTTGAAACTAGTCTGCTTTTAAGAATGTGCAACTAGTAAAAAAGTTATAAGGGGGCTGGCCGGTTGATGGCATTCAGTCTTTACAAAAAATAAAACTCGCCAAGATTCAGTGAGTTCTGATCGGTGTCATGTCATTGGATCCATAAAAGATCAATAATTGACTCTTTTAGTCTGTCGCCAGCGTGTGGAAGTTATTTATTTGCATATAGTTTGGTTGTCGGACAATTGGACCGGATGCAGAGGTAGGCATGCCACAAACCACACAAAAACTGCGACTCGGCGCCCTGATTGCCCTGGTGGTGGGGTCGATGATTGGCGGCGGGATCTTTTCCTTGCCGCAGAACATGGCGGCCCGGGCCGACGCGGGGGCGATCCTCATCGGTTGGGCGATCACCGCCGTGGGCATGCTGACCCTGGCCTTCGTGTTCCAGACCCTGGCCAACCGCAAGCCTGAACTCGATTCGGGGGTGTACGCCTACGCCAAGGCCGGTTTCGGCGACTACATGGGCTTCTCGTCCGCCTGGGGTTACTGGATCAGTGCCTGGCTGGGCAACGTCGGCTACTTCGTGCTGCTGTTCAGCACCCTGGGTTATTTCTTCCCGGTGTTTGGCCAGGGTAATACCCCGGTGGCCATCGCCTGCGCCTCGGTCTTGCTGTGGGCGGTGCATTTCCTGGTGCTGCGCGGGATCAAGGAAGCAGCCTTCATCAACCTGCTGACCACCGTGGCCAAGATTGTGCCGCTGGTGATGTTCATCGTGATTGCCGCTGTGGCGTTCAAGGCGGACATTTTCACCCGCGACATCTGGGGCCGCGGCAACCCGAACTTCGGCGGGGTGATGGACCAGGTGCGCAACATGATGCTGGTCACGGTCTTCGTGTTCATTGGCATCGAAGGCGCCAGTGTCTATTCGGCCCGGGCCGAAAAACGCTCGGATGTCGGCCGGGCCACGGTGATCGGCTTTATCGGCGTGCTGGCCCTGTTGGTGCTGGTCAACGTGCTGTCCCTGGGGATCATGAGCCAGCCGGAGCTGGCGACCTTGCAGAACCCATCCCTGGCGGCGGTGCTGGAGCACATTGTCGGTCCCTGGGGGGCGTTGCTGATCAGCGTCGGCCTGGCGGTTTCCCTGCTCGGCGCCTTGTTGTCCTGGGCGCTGCTGTGTGCCGAGATCCTGTTTGCCACGGCTCGCGACCGGACCATGCCGGCCTTCCTGAAGAAGGAAAACGCCAACCACGTGCCGGTCAATGCCCTGTGGCTGACCAACAGCATGATCCAGGTGTTCCTGCTGATCACCCTGTTCTCCGCCGGGACCTACACCAGCCTGATCTACCTTGCCTCGTCGATGATCCTGGTGCCTTACCTGTGGTCGGCGGCCTACGCGGTGTTGCTCAGCGGCCGCGGCGAAACCTACGAGCAGGCCTCGGCCGAACGCATGAAAGACCTGTGCATCGGTGGCGTGGCCCTGTGCTACGCGGTCTGGCTGTTGTACGCCGGTGGGGTCAAGTACCTGCTGCTGTCGGCCCTGCTGTACGCCCCCGGGGTGATCCTGTTCGCCAAGGCCAAGCGCGAGCAGGGCGAGCCGTTGTTCACTGCCATCGAGAAAGGCATTTTCGCCTGCGTGGTCGCGGGGGCCACCCTGGCCGCCTATGGCCTGTACAGCGGTGTGCTGTCGCTGTGAGGCTCGCTTACCAGCCGCCTTATGACTGGCCGGCGATGCTGGCCTTTCTCCGGGCGCGGGCCATCGCCGGGCTGGAGACCGTCAGCGGCGACTGCTACTCGCGCAGCATCAGCCTCGATGGCATGCACGGCTGGTTCAGCGTAAGCCCGGGCGACAGCGATGCACTGGCCCTGACCCTGCACTTTCCCGACCCGCAAGCCCACACGCGGATCGTTGCGCGCATCCGCCGCCTGCTGGACCTGGACACCGACCTGGCACCGATCCACCGGCACCTGTCCGCCGACCCGCTGATGGCCCGCTTGATTGCCTCGCGGCCGGGACTGCGGGTACCCGGCGCCTGGGACGGTTTCGAGCTGGCGGTGCGCGCGGTGCTGGGGCAACAGATCACGGTGGCGGCGGCCATCCGTCTGGCGGGCAAGCTGGTGGCGCAGTATGGCCAGCCATTGAGCTGTATGGGGGCGCCAGCGGGGTTGAGCCATGTTTTCCCTGAGCCGGGGCGAATGGCCGGCGCCGATCTGGCGAGCCTGGGCATGCCGCGCAGCCGGGGGCGAACCCTGTCCGGCGTGGCACAGGCGCTGCTCGACAATCCGCAGCTGTTTGCCCCCAAGGCCAGCCTCGAACACAGCCTGTCCGCCTTGCGGGCGCTATGGGGTGTCGGCGACTGGACCGCGCATTACGTGGCCCTGCGCCAGTTCCGCGAAGCGGATGCCTTTCCCGCGGCGGACGTGGGCCTGCTCAATGCCCTGGCGGCGCTCGAAGGCGGGCCGGTCAGTGCCAGCCAGCTGCTGGCCCGCGCCGAGGCCTGGCGGCCCTGGCGCGGTTACGCGGCGCAGCATCTGTGGACTACTTTGTAATCCCCCCGCACCTGTAGCCGCTGCCGAGCCCGCGAGGCTGCGATCGGCCGCGAAGCGGACGTAAATCATGCCGCGTGCACAGGCTTGGCGAGGACTGTGTCGGAATGCCGCCTACCTCGTTCGCAGCCTCGCGTTGCTCGGCAGCGGCTACAGGGCTCACCATTTCGCCCGATGGGCGCCCAGGTCGCTGGCGGGGTAGGCCCATTGCAGGGGCGTGCCGCTGATCTGCAAGGGCACTTGCAGGCGATAGGCCGGGCCCCAGGAGGTCTGCTCCACCAGCAATCCCTGATCGTCCTGGTCTTCGGCACGCAAGGCGGGCTCGGCGCTGCCATGGGAGTGCTCGATCAACAGCTTGGCGGTGCGCGCCAGCGACAGTCGCGCGCTGCCGACGGCCCCGGTTTGCAGTTGTTGGGTCAAAAGACGGATCGCGGCGGCGGCCATCAGGTAGCCGGTGGCGTGGTCCAGGGCCTGCACCGGCAGCGGTACCGGTTTATTGGCCTGCTGCCAGCGTTGGCCGGCCTCGGCAATGCCGCTGCTCATCTGCACCAGGCTGTCGAAGCCACGGCGGTTCTGCCAGGGGCCGCTCCAGCCATAAGCATTCAGGCATACATCGATCAATCCCGGGGCGAGGCGCTGGCGCTCGGCCGCACCGTAGCCGAGGCGTTCCAGGGCATCGGCACGGTAGCCGTGCAGCAGCAGGTCGGCTTCGCTCAGCAGGCCGTCGAAGACCTGGCGATCGGCGGCGTCGTGCAGGTTCAGGCGGGCGCAGCGTTTGCCCAGGGTGACTTCCGGGACCACGCCGGGCTCGTTCCACTCCGGCGGGTCGATGCGCAGCACGTCGGCGCCCAGCCCGGCCAGAAAACGGCTGGCAATGGGGCCGGCCAGTACCCGGGTCAGGTCCAGCACCTTGATTCCGGCCAGGGGGCGTGACAGCGATCCGCGCCAGGGCTGCGCGGCGTTTGCACCTTGCTTCAAGTAATGCACCAGGGGCTCGGCATTCACGGCCTGCCCCTGGGGGTGGGCTTGCCACTCGGCCCAGCTGCGCATTTCGGCGGCGCAGCCTCCGGCGGCGACCACCGCCTGCTCCAGGTCGCTCTTGTTCCACTGCGCAACCTTGGCGGCCATGGCCGGCCGGTCCGCGGCCCGGCCGAGTACCTGTTCGGCCGCCTGGCGATGATGGGGCGCGTTGGTGTGCAGGCGAATCCAGCCGTCCTGGGTGGCGTAGTCGCCGGCGACCGGGTCCCACAGCGGCGGCACGCTCCAGCCAAGCGGGCGCAGGGAGGTGGCGAACCAGAAGGAGGCCAGGCGTCGGTCGACGCTCAGGGTGGGCTGGCGCCCGGTCTGGCTGAACAGCAGCCCGGCCGCCGCCTGGCCGGCCGCCGCGATGCTGGCGCTGGCCAGTTCGGTCACGGCGAAGGCCGAGGGCAGGGCGCCGCTCGAGGTCAAGGCAATCGGGGTAAGAGGCAAGCCAAGCGCGGCTTGAACAGACGACAGCACATCGGTCATTGCAGGCCCTCCGCAAGAGAGGGGCCAGCATAGATCAAAAAAGTGAAGCGCCGCAGCCCTGTGACGGAGCAAGAACTACCTGTAGGAGCGAAGCTTGCTCGCGATGAACCGGAGAGCGCCGCATTCAGCCCGTGAGTACGCGTCATCCTTGACGACCATCGCGAGCAAGCTTCGCTCCTACAGGGGCAAGGTCAAACGCGGAACTGATCCATCAGCTTCATCTGCTGGGTGGTCAGGGCGTTGAGCTGGCTGCTGACCTGGGCCGATTCGGTGGCCTGTTCGGTGAGGGACTCGGTCACGCTGCGGATCGCCGAGACATTGCGGTTGACCTCTTCGGCCACCGCGCTCTGCTGTTCGGCGGCGCTGGCGATCTGCAGGTTCATGTCGCTGATCACCGTGACCGCGTCGCTGATCTTGCCCAGGGCCTGCACCGCCTGCTGGATCTGCCCGGCGTTGCTCTGGGCCTGGGCCTGGCTCGAATGCATGGTCGCCACCACGCCCCGGGTGCCGCTCTGGATGCGCTCGATCACCACGCGGATCTCTTCCACCGAATCCTGGGTGCGCTTGGCCAGGTTGCGCACCTCGTCGGCGACCACCGCGAAGCCGCGGCCGCTTTCCCCGGCGCGCGCTGCCTCGATGGCGGCGTTGAGGGCCAGCAGGTTGGTCTGTTCGGCAATGCTGCGGATCACTTCCAGCACCGAGCCGATCTGTTCGCTGTTGACCGCCAGGGCCTCGACCTCGACCACCGCCTTGCTGACTTCCTCGGCCAGGGTGCTGATGTCGCGGGTGCTGCGTTCGATGATGGTCATGCCGTCCTTGGCCGACTGGTCGGCGCCACGGGCGGCGTTGGCGGCGTTCGAGGCACTGTTGGCGACGTCGTGGGCGGTGGCGCTCATTTCGTTGGACGCGGTGGCCACCTGGTCGATTTCGCGGAACTGCACCTGCATGCCTTCGCTGGTCTGGCGGGCGATCTCCGAGGACTGGTCGGCGGTGCCGCGGGCGTCGGTGATGCTCTGCTTGATCTGCGCGATGGTCGGTTGCAGCTTGTCGAGGAAGCGGTTGAACCAGCTCACCAGCTCGCCCAGCTCGTCTTGCTTGCTGTACTTCAGGCGTTGGGTCAGGTCGCCGTCGCCGCTGGCGATTTCCTTGAGCATCTGCGCGACGCTGTTGATCGGCCGGGTCACGCCGGAGGCGGTCAGCCAGATCAGCAGCAGGCCGATCACGCCGGCGACCGCCGCCACCAGTACAGACACCAGGGTGCCCTGGGCCTGGGCGTCGTCGAGCACGCTCTGGAGTTTCACGGTGTCGGCCAGCAGCACCTGCTCCGGCAGGTCGATCACCACGCCCCAGGGGCGGGCGTCGGCGATCGGGCTGACCGGATACACGGCGCGGATCAGGTCGCCCTGCTTGAGGATTTTCGGGGTATTGCCGGCCAGCAATTGCAGGACATCCTTGCCTTCGGCGCCCAGGGTGTCGGCGATGCCTTTGCCGACCTTGGCCGCATCGTTGCTGTAGGCGGCGAGGATGCCGCTGCCGGCGACGATCAGCATGTGCCCGGCACCGTCGAACAGCCCGCGCTGGGACTCGGCGGCCGCGGCCTGCAGGGCGTCCAGGGCGATGTCCACGCCGACCACGCCTATGACTTTGCCGTCGACGATCAGCGGCAGGGAGATGGTGGTCATCAGCATCAGCTTGCCGCCCACGGTGTCGGCGTACGGATCGAGCAGGCAGGTGCGCTTGCTGTCGCGCGGGCAGGTGTACCAGCTGTTGTAGGGGGTGCCGCTGACGCTCAGGGTGGTCTTGTTCATGTCCTCTTCGACCATCACCGTGTTCAGCCCGGTGCCGCCGGCACGGCTCCAGTAACTGGCGAAGCGCCCGGCTTCGTTGGAGGCATGGCCGGCGTCGTTGGCGAACTCGCTGTCCTTGCCGTCGAGGGCGTTGGGCTCATAGGCGAGCCAAATGCCCAGCACCTTGGTGTTGCGTTCGAAGGCGGTTTTCAGGCTGTGGTTGAGCTCTTCACGCAGCGTCGCGGCGTCCAGCGAACGCTTGCCGGCCATGGCCCGCAGGTCGTTGATCTGGTCGGCCAGGGCGGTGATCACCAGCAGGCTTTCGCCAAAGGTTTTCTGCACCCGTACCGCCTGCTCGGCGGCCCGGGCCTGCAGCAGGTTCTGCACGCTGTCGGTGAGCATTCGCGAACTGGAGCTGCTGACCAGCTGATCGTTCTGGTTGGTCTGGTAGATGTTCATCCCGACGATCAGGCCCACCACGCCGAGCAGGCAGAGTCCGGACAACAGCACGATTTTCAGGCGAATGGACAGAGAGTCGAACATGGGGCGATCTCGCGAATGGACTGGTGGTGAGCGGTGAGTCGGATGACTCCGGTCGCCAAGTCCATTCAGCGCCATGCCCGGAACATCGGCTTGAGCGGCATTTGCCTGAGAAAAAGCCGACGAGCGGTCATGTGTTTGACATAAACGGGGAGGAGGGAGGTTTCGCTGGAGGGCATGTCGCGAGCAACCGAGCGTCGACCGGCTGCTCTTGCAGAGGAGTCAGGAGGCCTGGGCCAGAGCCTCCGGGCGCGACCAGATCCACAGGTTGCCCAGGCCCATGCCGGCCAGCGCCAGGTACAGGGTCCAGTGATGAGTGAGCAGGCTCAGCATCAGGCCGGCGCACAGCAGCATGCTGAGGGTGGCACTGACCTTGGCCCGGCGGCTGATGATCCGGCCGTTGCGCCAGTTGCTCAGGATAGGGCCGAACAGGCGGTGGTTTTCCATCCAGGCGCTCAGGCGTGGCGAGCTTTTGGTCGCGGCCCAGGCGGCGAGGAGCACGAACTCGGTGGTCGGCAGGCCGGGGACGACGATGGCGATCAGGCCGATGGCCAGGCTGACGTAAGCCAGGCAACCGAAGAACAGGCGGGAGGCTTTGGACGGGGATCGGGTTGTGCCGGTCATGGGTTCGATGATGAGGTGACGAGCATGGGGCTCAATCCACAAGGGGTGGGGAAAACGGCTGATGTCAGCAGGTTCGTTCCTGCAACGGGCGTGAGTCTACGCCTTCAATACAGGAACGAGCGCGCCGGCGAAAAAATCAGGCCAGTTCAGGCGCCGTGTCGTAGGCCTTTTCCAGCAGCACAGTAAAGCGGTTGAAGGCATCCAGCGCGCCTTTTTCCGCCGCGGCTTCTTCTTCGGCGCTGAACGCCAGGCCGTCGAGGGTGCGGGTGAAGGATTTCCAGCCTTCGGCGCGACCGCCCGCCGGTTCGCCCAGGTGCCGGGCACCGAAGGTTTCGCTTAGGCCCAGGCCCACCGCGCGCTTGATCAGGAACGCCGCGCCCAGCTTGGAGCCTTCGGAGACGAACAGCCAGCCCAGGGCTTCGGCCTTGCTCGGGTTCTGCACCGCGCCCGCCACCGGGGCCGGGATTTCGGTTTCCAGGTCCGCCAGGTCGGCCTTGGCCGCTTCGGCGCGGCAACGTTCTGCCAGGTCCGGGACGATGGCGATCAGCGCCGGGTCGTTGTAGAGGGCGACCAGTTCGGACTGGAACAGGTACTGGGCGACGACAAAACGGGCAAAGCTGCTGGCGCTTTCAAACGGCGCGTGGGCCTTGACCAGGGCGTCGAGCTTGGCATGGGGTTCGTGGGTGATCTGGTTCAGGCGCTGGGAGCGCAGGCTCGGGCGCTGTGGGGAATCCTGGGTGGTCATGACAATGTCCTTGGGAAGTGAAAATGAGAGCTTGAAATGAGAAGCACTTGCTAACTAGACGAACAAGTAGACGCGGCACAGTAAAAAATCCTCACTGCGCCCCATCGAAAAGCGCAGTGAGGTAGGCCGGGTCAGATGTCCCAGATCAGGTTGACCGCGAAGTTGCGACCCGGCTGGGTCAGGCGGTCGAGGTTGGCCGGGCTGAGCACGGCGGCTTCGCCGACGCTGTCGTAGCCGCGCACGTCATCCCACAGCCAGTACTTCTTGTCGGCCAGGTTGTAGACGCCGGCGCTGAGGGTGACGTCGTCGCTGACCTTGTAGAAACCGGTCAGGTCGAGCACGCCGTAGCCCGGGGTCTTGAACTGGCTACTGGTGCCATCCGGGGTCTTGAAGCTGCTGCTGTCGACGCGGTCCTTTTTCTTGACCAGGGTCCAGCTGAGCAGGGCGCCGTAGTTATCCTGGTCGTAGCCCAGGCCGAACACGCCGGTCAACGGGTTGACCGCGTTCAGGGGTTCGCCGGTGTCGTTGTTGCGACCGTAGGCATAAGCCACCGAACCCTGGGTGTACAGGCCCTGCGGCGCGCCCAGGGCGTCGAGGTTGAGCCGGCCTTTGACTTCCACGCCCTTGATGGTGGCGTGCTTGATGTTGTTGCTCTGGAACGTCAGCTCGTCGTAGCCCGGGGTCACCGCGTCTTCGTTGATGAAGTCGCGGTACTTGTTATAGAACACCGCCACGTCGAAGTTGCCGGACTCGAATTTGCCGCGCAGGCCGGTTTCATAGCTCTGGCTTTTCTCCGGCTTGAGGTTCGAGTTCGGCGCCACGCGGTAACCGGTGGTGGTGTTCTCGAAGCGGCCGTACAGCGCCTTGGCGGTCGGGGTGCGGAAACCCTCGGCGTACTGGCCGTACCAGGTGTACTGGTCGGTCAGGGCGTAGGTCAGGCCGAACTTGGGCGAGACCCGGTGCCAGGTCTTGTTCTCGTCGCTCACCTCACCCTGGCCATCGGCGGCCACGGTGTTGAGGAACTCCTGGGTGATGTGCGGCTTGAGCTGGGTGTAGTCGTAGCGCAGGCCCGGCAGGAAGGTCCACTTGTTCCAGCTGATCTGGTCCTGGGCGAACAGGCTGTAGGTGTTGATGGTCGGGTCCGGGAAGTCGCTGGACTTCTTCAGTACGTCGGACGGGCTGATGGCGCCGACCGCCGTGCAACCGCGGCCGACCGCCAGGCAGGTGCCGCTGCCGCTGCGCGAGCCGGTGACCTTTTCCTGCTTGATAGTGGTGCCGTAGGTCAGCAGGTGCTCGGTTTCACCGATGGCGAAGGCCTTGTCGGCCTGGGCGTCGAAGACCCACTGCTTCTCTTCGTAGAGGGTCTCGCGGCTGCGCATGACGTTGCGGGTGAACGGGAAGTAGTTTTCCAGGGTGCTCTGGTCGGTCTTGGCGATCTGGTAGTTCAGGCTCCACTTGACGTGGTCGGCCAGCAGGCTGTCGAGGGCGAAGCGGTTGTCCAGGCCGAAGCGTTCACGGGTGATGGTGTCGTTACCGGTGCGCGAGCGGTACATGCCCAGCGGCTGGCCGGCGTTGAACGGGCCGCCCACGGCGCTCTTCTGGTTGGTGTCGCGGTCGTCCTTGTACTTCTCGTAGGTCAGGCCCAAGCGTGCGTCGTCGGCGTAGTTCCAGCCGGCCTTGGCCAGCACGTTGGTGGTGCGCACGTCTTCCGGGTTGGCGGCGGTGCGCGCCAGGCCGGTGCCGTTGTTGCTGCCGTAGGAGTCGGTTTCGTGGCCGTCGCGCTGGCTGAAGTGCAGCAGGCCGTCGAACTGACCACTGCGTCCAGCCACAGTGGCGGATTTCAGCCAGCTGTCGTCGGCCGAGCTGTAGCCGGTCTTCAGGCGGGCGCCGATGTCTTTACCGGGCTTGATGATGTCGTCCGGGTCGAGGGTGAAGTAACTGACCGCGCCGCCGATGGCGTTGCTGCCGTACAGCACCGACGCCGGGCCGCGGAGGATTTCCACGCGCTTGATGATTTCCGGATCGACGTAATTGCGTTGGGTCTTGGCATAGGGGCCGTTGAAGAAGCCGTTGGGAATCTCCACGCCGTCTACCTGGGTCAGGATGCGGTCGCCGTCAATGCCGCGGATGTTGTAGCCGCTGATGCCGCCGCCACGCTGGCCGGCGCCGCCGACCGAAACACCCGGCTCGTAGCGCACCAGCTCTTTGATGGTGTTGACGTTGTTGCGGTCCAGGTCCTGGCGGTCATGCACGGTGACGGTGCTGGGCACGCTGTCGACGTCCTGCTCTTGGCGCGTGGCGCTGATGGTCACCTGTTGCAGGGTCAGGGCGCCACCGCTGGCGCGCTTTTCCAGGACGATATTGTTGGCGCCCAGTTTGCGGTAGCTCAGGTTGGTGCCCATCAGCAGGCGGTCCAGGGCTTTTTCCGGTGGCAGCGAACCGCGCACGCCCGGAGAAGCGATGCCTTCGCCCAGTTCCGCCGGCAGGCCGACCTGCCAACCGGTGACGGCGGTGAAGGCGTTCAGTGCCGACACCAGCGGTTGCTGGTCGATGGCGAAGCTGTAGTCGCCCATGTTGCGCGCCGGCTGGCTGGTGGCAGTGGCGGCCATGACCGGCGCGGCCTGGGCCCCGGCCAGCAGGATGGCGGCGGTCAGCAGGGACAGCGTGCAGTTCTGCAGGCGGGCCTGGCGGGAGGATGAAGAGGACCGGCTGTTGAGGCGAGAGGACATCGATAGCGCTCCGTGTCGCACGAATCTTTATAGGTGCTGATTCGGCATGTTTAATGCGAATCAATTGCATTGGCTATAACGAGACGAACGACCGACAGCGATCGCGTAAAAATAAATCCGTGCTAGTTGAGAATCACCAGGGCGGGGAACTCCTGCAGGCGCGCCGAGGTGATGTGAGCCAGGGAGCGCACCACGTCCAGCGGCTGGTCGAGGCGGTAGTTGCCGGTGACCGCGACATCGGCCAGGCGCTCGTTGTTGTTGACGATCCAGCCCGGGTAATACCGACGCAACTCGGCCAGCACCTGGTTCAGCGGACAGTTCTCGAACACCAGCCGGCCCTGGACCCAGGCCAGGTCCTTGTCGAGGTCGAGCTTGGCCGGGCGGTCGAAACCGTTGGGGCCGATGCGGATACTTTCGCCGGCCGACAGGCGCACCCGGGCATCGTCGTGGGTGGCGCGCAGGTCGACATCGCCACGCTGCACCCGCACCTGGGCCACGCCGTCCAGGTAACGCACGGCGAAGGCGGTGTCGCGCACGCTGGCGCGTACCGGGCCGGCGTCGAGCTCCAGCGGCTGGCCGCGGCTGGCGGGGATCTCGAAGAAGGCTTCGCCCTGGTACAGGCGGGCCACGCGCTGGCGCTCGTCGATGGTGCTGGAGAAGGCCGAATTGGTGTTGAGCAGGACTTTCGAGCCGTCCTCCAACTGCAGGCGCTGGCGCTCGCCGACCACCGTCAGGTGATCGGCCTGCAGGCGCAGCGGCAGGTTGCTGAAGCTGAACAGGCCGAGGATCAGCACCGCCGCGACCGCCAGGGGCCGCCAGTGCGGACGCAGGCGCGACAGTACCCTGACTTTGGGCTTTTGCCTGTCCAGGCTTTGCGCGCAGCGCACTATTTGCGGACCGTTCCAGATCGCCTGGGCCTTGTCGAAGGCTGCGCTGTGCAGGGGCGAGGCATTCAGCCAGTCGTGGAATTGCCGGGTCTGCTCGGGGCTCGGGTTCTCCAGCAGGATCAGCCAGTCCAGGGCCTGGTCCATGGCCTGATCTGCGGTGCAGGTGGTGGATGTTTCCCTGTCCTGGGCGGTCGGCTGGGTGCGGTGGATGTCCGTCACGGGTGTTCCTCGGCTGTGTCTGTGCACGGCTGTTTTTTAGATGGAGAGCGCAGGGCGGTCAAGGGTAGCAAAGGGCTGCGGCCGACGCCCGCCCGGCTGGGCCTCAATGACCGTTCAAGCGCTCGGCGACGCCGATGCAGATGGCCATGATCAGCTTCAGTTCCTTTTGCACGGTGCTCTGGGAGACCTCGAGCTTCTCGGCGATCTCCAGGTAGCTGTGGCCGTGCAGGCGGCTGAGGATAAAGATCTGCTGTTGGCGCGGGCTGAGTTGGGCAAGGCTCATGTTCAGGCGTTCCAGCAACTGTTCGGCATGGGCGGCATCCTCGGCGCTGCTCAGTGGCGCGGCCACGCTTTCGACCACGTCCACCGGCACGTCTTCGAGCAGGGTACGGGCCTGGATGCGTCGCGCGCGCAGGTGGTCGAGCGCCAGGTTGCGGGCGGTCTGGAAGACGAAGGGTTCGAGGTGGTCGATGGCCCGTTCGCTCAGGGCCCGGGTCACGCGCAGGTAGGTTTCCTGCAACAGGTCCTCGGCGGTGCTGTGGTTGTTGACCATCCGCTCCAGCGTGCGCAGCAGCGAAACGCGCTGGGTGAGAAAGACATGATTGAAGCGAGATTGGCTCACAACAGGACCTGGCTGATTTTTCAGCGGATGATAATGCTTATCATCTACGTCGAAGGTCAAGCCCTGAGTGAATCATCGACGCCCTGAGAGGTAGGCCGGATAGTCCGGAATCCGGTAGCTGTGCGCCTGCTCCATCAGCGGGCTGCTGAGCAGGTAGTCGGCGCTGCATTCGTTGCAGGCCACGGGAATGTTCCAGACCGCCGCGACCCGTAGCAGGGCCTTGATGTCCGGGTCGTGGGGCTGGGGTTCGAAGGGGTCCCAGAAGAACACCAGCATGTCCACCCGCTGCTCGGCGATCCGCGCGCCGAGTTGCTGGTCGCCGCCCAGGGGGCCGCTGATCATGCTTTCCACCGGCAGGCCGAGGCGTTTGTGCAGCAACTGGCCGGTGGTGCCGGTGGCCAGCAGATCGTGCTCGGCGAGCTTGTCTTTCTGCCGCTCGGCCCAGTCCAGGAGGAAAGTCTTGCAATGGTCGTGGGCCACCAGGGCGATGCGCTTGCGCGCTGCCATGCTGGCCTGGGTAAAACTGATACCGATCATCGGTGGCGGCTCCGGGAGGGGGCAGCAGGAGCTGCCGAGGCTGCGATCTTTGCGCGCTTGAACCTCGAATGTGAAGATCAAAAGATCGCAGCCTGCGGCAGCTCCCGCGTCGCAGGCCGTGGGCTTACTCGGCGCTGCACAGGGCCAGGCAGTTATCCAGCATGCGGTTGGAGAAGCCCCACTCGTTGTCGTACCAGGCCAGTACCTTGAGCAGCTTGCCGCCGCTGACCTTGGTGTGATTGGCGTCGAAGATCGACGACAGCGGGTTGTGGTTGAAGTCGCTGGAGACCAGCGGCAGGCTGTTGTAGCCCAGGATCTTCGAGTGCTGGCTGGCGCTCTTGAGCAGGGCGTTGACCTCCTCGGCGGTGGTGTTGCGCTTGAGCTGCACGGTCAGGTCTACCAGCGATACGTTGATCACCGGTACCCGCACCGCCATGCCGGTCAGCTTGCCCGCCAGTTCCGGCAGCACCAGGCCCACGGCTTCGGCCGCGCCGGTCTTGCTCGGGATCATGTTCTGGGTGGCCGAACGGGCGCGGTACGGATCGCTGTGGTAGACGTCGGTCAGGTTCTGGTCGTTGGTGTAGGCGTGGATGGTGGTCATCAGCCCGCTTTCGATGCCCAGCTCGCGGTTCAGCACCTGGGCCACCGGCGCCAGGCAGTTGGTGGTGCACGAAGCGTTGGAAATGATCTGGTGCGACTGGCGCAGAATGTCGTGGTTCACGCCATACACCACGGTGGCGTCGGCACCTTTGGCCGGGGCGGAAATAATCACTTTGCGGGCGCCGGCGCTGATATGGGCGGCGGCCTTGGCACGGTCGGTGAACAGACCGGTGCATTCGAACACCACGTCGATCTTCTCGGCGGCCCAGGGCAGTTCGGCCGGATTGCGGATGGCGCTGACGGCGATCCGGTCGCCGTTGACGGTCAGGCTTTCCTGATCGTGCTGCACCTCGGCATCGAAGGTGCCGTGGACGGTGTCGTATTTGAGCAGATGGGCATTGATCGAACTATCACCCAGATCGTTGATGGCGACGATCTGCAGATCCTGGCGATAGCCTTGGGTATAAAGTGCGCGCAGGACGTTGCGGCCGATGCGGCCAAAACCATTGATTGCGATTCGTAGAGTCATTAGAAAAGCGCCTGCCGTAGTTTTGTTGTTGGAATTACAAGATTATTCGCAAAAAAATAGAAAACAAGCCTTTTTGGTGGCAGTATTTTGTTTTATCTACAACGAGTGACCTGAATCAACTGGTCCGAATGGTCAAGAAACCCTCTGCCATCCCTTGTGCCGCGGGTGTTTTGATCAGCCTAGACAAACAGGTCGCCACATCCGTTAGCCTGGAGTTCTACCCATGCATCCCCGCGTTCTTGAGGTCACCGAACGGCTTGTCGCCCGCAGTCGCGCCACTCGCGAGGCTTACCTCGCCCTGATCCGCGGCGCCGCCAGCGATGGCCCGCAACGGGGCAAGCTGCAGTGTGCGAACTTCGCCCACGGCGTTGCCGGCTGCGGTTCCGAAGACAAGCACAGCCTGCGCATGATGAATGCCGCCAACGTGGCAATTGTTTCGTCATATAACGACATGCTCTCGGCGCACCAGCCGTACGAGCACTTTCCCGAACAGATCAAGAAGGCCCTGCGCGAGATGGGCTCGGTCGGCCAGTTCGCCGGCGGCACCCCCGCCATGTGCGATGGCGTGACCCAGGGCGAGGCCGGCATGGAACTGAGTTTGCCGAGCCGTGAGGTGATCGCGCTGTCCACCGCGGTGGCCTTGTCCCACAACATGTTCGACGCCGCGCTGATGCTCGGCATCTGCGACAAGATCGTCCCGGGCCTGATGATGGGCGCGTTGCGCTTCGGCCACCTGCCGACCATTTTCGTCCCGGGCGGGCCGATGCCGTCGGGCATTTCCAACAAGGAAAAGGCCGACGTGCGCCAGCGTTACGCCGAAGGCAAGGCGACCCGCGAAGAACTGTTGGAATCGGAGATGAAGTCCTACCACAGCCCGGGTACCTGCACCTTCTACGGCACCGCCAACACCAACCAGCTGCTGATGGAAGTCATGGGCCTGCACTTGCCGGGCGCGTCCTTCGTCAACCCTTACACGCCACTGCGCGACGCCCTGACCCATGAGGCGGCGCAGCAGGTCACCCGCCTGACCAAGCAGAGCGGCAACTTCACGCCGATCGGCGAGATCGTCGACGAGCGTTCGCTGGTCAACTCCATCGTCGCCCTGCACGCCACCGGCGGTTCGACCAACCACACCCTGCACATGCCGGCGATCGCCCAGGCCGCGGGCATCCAGCTGACCTGGCAGGACATGGCCGACCTGTCCGAGGTGGTGCCGACCCTGTCCCACGTCTATCCGAACGGCAAGGCCGACATCAACCACTTCCAGGCGGCAGGCGGCATGGCGTTCCTGATCCGCGAACTGCTGGAAGCCGGCCTGCTCCACGAAGACGTCAACACTGTGGCTGGCCGTGGCCTGAGCCGCTACACCCAGGAACCCTTCCTGGACAACGGCAAGCTGGTGTGGCGCGACGGCCCGATCGAAAGCCTCGACGAAAACATCCTGCGTCCGGTGGCCCGTGCGTTCTCGCCGGAAGGCGGCCTGCGGGTGATGGAAGGCAACCTCGGTCGCGGGGTGATGAAAGTCTCCGCCGTGGCACTGCAGCACCAGATCGTCGAAGCGCCGGCGGTGGTGTTCCAGGACCAGCAGGACCTGGCCGATGCGTTCAAGGCCGGGGAGCTGGAAAAGGACTTCGTGGCGGTGATGCGCTTCCAGGGCCCGCGCTCCAACGGCATGCCGGAGCTGCACAAGATGACGCCGTTCCTCGGCGTGTTGCAGGACCGTGGCTTCAAGGTCGCGCTGGTCACCGACGGGCGCATGTCCGGGGCCTCGGGCAAGATCCCGGCGGCGATCCATGTCAGCCCGGAAGCCCAGGTCGGCGGTGCGCTGGCGCGGGTGCGCGATGGCGACATCATTCGCGTGGATGGCGTAAAGGGCACGCTGGAGCTTAAGGTAGACGCCGATGAATTCGCTGCCCGCGAGCCGGCCAAGGGCCTGCTGGGTAACAACGTTGGCAGCGGCCGCGAATTGTTCGGTTTCATGCGCATGGCCTTCAGCTCGGCGGAGCAGGGCGCCAGCGCCTTTACCTCTGCCCTGGAGAACCTTAAGTGAAGTTAGCGCTGGTCGGTGACATTGGTGGAACCAATGCGCGTTTTGCGTTGTGGAAAGACCAGCGCCTGGAGTCGATCCAGGTGCTGGCGACGGCGGACCATGCCTGCCCGGAAGAAGCCATCGGCATTTACCTGAGCGGCCTCGGCCTGGCGCCGGGTTCGATCGGCGCGGTGTGCCTGTCGGTGGCGGGCCCGGTGGGCGGCGACGAATTTCGTTTTACCAACAACCACTGGCGCCTGAGCCGCAAGGCTTTCTGCCAGACCCTGCAGGTGGATGAGCTGCTGCTGGTCAATGACTTCTCGGCCATGGCCCTGGGCATGACCCGCCTGCAGCCCGGCGAGTTCCGGGTGGTCTGCGAAGGCACTGCCGAGCCGCTGCGCCCGGCGGTGGTGATCGGGCCGGGCACCGGCCTGGGCGTCGGCACGCTGCTGGACTTGGGCGAAGGCCGCTGGGCCGCCTTGCCGGGCGAGGGCGGGCATGTCGACCTGCCGCTGAGCAGCCCGCGGGAAACCCAGTTGTGGCAGCACATCTACAGCGAAATCGGCCACGTCAGCGCCGAGACCGCGCTCAGCGGCGGCGGTTTGCCCCGGGTGTACCGGGCGATCTGCGCGGTGGACGGGCATGAGCCGGTGCTCGATACCCCGGAAGCCATCACCGCCGCGGGCCTGGCCGGCGACCCCATCGCCCTGGAAGTGCTCGAGCAGTTCTGCTGCTGGCTGGGCCGGGTGGCGGGCAACAACGTGCTGACCACCGGCGGGCGCGGTGGCGTGTACATCGTCGGCGGGGTGATCCCGCGGTTCGCCGACTTTTTCGTCGAGAGCGGTTTCGCCCGTTGTTTTGCCGACAAGGGCTGCATGAGCGATTACTTCAAGGGCATTCCGGTGTGGCTTGTGACGGCGCCGTACTCGGGCCTGACCGGTGCCGGGGTGGCGCTGGAACAGGCGTTTGCCTGATAGCGACAGGGCCACGGAAGGCTGAAAGGTTGTTGATCTCTAAGGCATAATCCCGTTCCATCCATAACAACAAAGGACGGCCCGCGTGAGTTCAGTCAGTAAGTCGATCTTGTTGGTTGATGACGATCAGGAAATCCGCGAGCTGCTGGAGACTTACCTCAGTCGCGCCGGCTTCCAGGTCCGCAGCACGCCCAACGGCGCCGGCTTTCGCCAGGCGCTGAACGAGGCGCCGAGCGACCTGGTGATTCTCGACGTGATGCTGCCGGACGAAGACGGCTTCAGTCTGTGCCGCTGGATCCGCCAGCACCCGCGGGTCGGCCAGGTGCCGATCATCATGCTCACCGCCAGCTCCGACGAAGCCGACCGGGTCATCGGCCTGGAGCTGGGTGCCGACGACTATTTGGGCAAGCCCTTCAGCCCCCGGGAATTGCAGGCGCGGATCAAGGCCCTGTTGCGTCGCGCGCAGTTCGGCCAGGAACGGGCCGGCGGCGAGGTGCTGTGCTTCGACGAGTGGCGCCTGGACATGGTCAGCCACCGGCTGTTCCACAACGACGGCGAGGAAGTGATCCTCTCCGGCGCCGACTTCGCCCTGCTCAAGCTGTTCCTCGATCACCCTCAGGAAATTCTTGATCGCGACACCATCGGCAATGCCACCCGCGGGCGCGAACTGATGCCCCTGGACCGCATCGTCGACATGGCGGTCAGCCGCCTGCGCCAACGCCTGCGCGACACCGAGAAGCCGCCGCGGCTGATCCGCACCGTGCGCGGCAGCGGTTACCAATTGGCAGCCAATGTGGTTGCCGGCAATGCTCACTGAGTTTGCGCGCAAGCTGCTGGCGCGGGTGCCGGTGCCGCGTTCGCTGCTGGGCCGGATGCTGCTGCTGACGCTGCTGGTGGTGCTGTTCGCCCAGGCCTTGTCCAGCGTGATCTGGGTTTCCCAGCTGCGCGCCACCCAGCTCGAAGGCCTGGTCACCAGCGCCCGCAGCCTGGCCCATTCGATGACCGCCAGCGTCAGCTACTTTCGTTCGTTGCCGGTGGCGTACCGGCCGCTGGTGCTCGATCAGTTGCGCAGCATGGGCGGCACCCGTTTTGTCGTGACCCTCAACGACAAGCCGCTGGGCATGGAAGTGCTGCCGATCACGCCGCGCAAGCAGGCGGTGCTCAAGGCGGTGGAGGAAGTGCTGCGCCAGTCCCTGGGCAACGACGCCTATATCTCGGTGACCTTCGTCAGCCCCGAGGACCTGCGGATTTTCAATGGCGGCCTGAAGCTCGATGAGTTGCCGCGCTCCTGGGCCCACTACGCCCTGACCCTGGAACCGGTGAACCCGCCGGTGCTGGTCACCCAGATCCAGATGGCGCCAGGCGAGTGGCTGTACATCGCCTCGCTGTTGCCCGAGCCCTACACCAGCCTCGAAGAGCAGGGGCTGCCGGCGCAACAGGTGTGGTTCATCGTGCTCACCAGCGGTTTCCTGCTGCTGTTCATCGGCCTGCTGGTGCATTGGCAGAGCCGGCCGCTCAAGCGCCTGGCGCGGGCCGCGCGGGACATGTCCCTGGGCGCCGATGTGCAGCCGGTGGCCGAAGGCGGCGGCAGCGAAGTAGTGGAGGTCGGCCGGGCTTTCAATGCCATGCGCGAGCGCATCAGCCGTTACCTGACCGAGCGCAGCCAGCTGTTCAGTGCGATTTCCCACGACCTGCGCACGCCCATCACCCGCCTGCGGCTGCGGGTCGAACTGCTGGAAGACGAGCAGCTGCAAGCCAAGTTCGGCCGCGACCTGGATGAGCTGGAGCTGCTGGTCAAGGGCGCGCTGCAATGCGTCAAGGACACCGATATCCACGAGAACATCGAGCCGGTGGACCTCAACCAGGTGCTCGACTGCCTGGTGGAACCTTACCTGGCGCCCAACGGCAACGGCCGCGTGACCCAGCAGGGGCGGGCGCTGGCGCCTTATCCGGGCAAGCCCCTGGCGCTCAAGCGCTGCATGGGCAACCTGATCGACAACGCGCTGAAGTACGGGCAGAACGCCCATCTGCACATCGATGACGATGCCAATGCGTTCATCCTGCATGTCGACGACGAAGGCCCGGGCGTGCCGGAGCAGCGCCTGGAGCAGGTGTTCGAGCCGCACTTCCGCCTGTCTGGCCAGCAGCAGGGCTACGGCCTTGGCCTGGGCATCGCGCGCAACATCGCCCACAGCCATGGCGGCGAGGTCAGCCTGCAGAACCTGCGCGAAGGCGGTTTGCGCGTGACCCTGTACCTGCCGCGTTCCATGGACTGATGCCTCTGTAGGAGCGAGCGGGCGGCGATCCGACTTGCCCGCGAAGCGTCGTACCTGACACGACGCGTTGTCCTTCATCGCGAGCAAGCTTCGCTCCTACGGAATCAAGTTGTTTGTCACGGCTTTGTGACATTTCCTGTGACCTTCGTTACCTGCCCGCGCGAACCCGTTGTTTAGACTCAAGGCCCTGATAAAAACAACAACAGGTCCGCCATGAACAGTATTCCTCTGACGTTCAGCAGCTGGCTGAACGCTCCTGCCCATCATCAATGGCTGGCCGCCGAAGGCCAGCGCCTGTTGACGTTCGCCAGCGCGGCCCGGCTGCCCGAAGGCTTCGGCGACCTGGACGAGTGCGGGCGCCTGCCGAGCGGTGCCCGGGCTGGCACCATGAACACCGCGCGCATGACCCACAGTTTCGCCATGGCCCATATCCAGGGCATTCCCGGCTACGCCGCGCTGGTGGACCACGGCATTGCCGCGCTCAACGGCGCGCTGCGCGACGGCCAGTATGGCGGCTGGTTCGCCACTCCCGGGCAGGCCGATGGCAATAGCGGCAAGGCCGCCTACCTGCATGCCTTCGTCGCCCTGGCGGCGAGTTCCGCGGTGGTGGCTGCGCGCCCCGGCGCCGAAGCCTTGCTGGCGGAGGCGATCCGGGTCATCGAAACGCATTTCTGGAGCGAGGAGGAGGGCGCGATGCGCGAGTCCTTCAACCGCGACTGGAGCTGCGAGGAGGCCTATCGCGGCGCCAACAGCAACATGCACGCCACCGAGGCGTTCCTCGCCCTGGCCGATGTCACCCAGGACCCGCGCTGGCTCAACCGCGCCCTGCACATTGTCGAGCGGGTCATCCACCAACAGGCCGCTGCCGGCGATTACCGGGTGGTCGAGCATTTCGACCGGCAGTGGCAGCCATTGCCGGATTACAACCAGGCGCATCCGGCCGACGGTTTCCGTCCCTATGGCACTACCCCCGGGCACGCTTTCGAGTGGGCCCGCCTGCTGCTGCACCTCGAAGCCGCGCGCTGCCAGGCCGGCATGCTCAGCCCCGGCTGGCTGCTACTGGATGCCCAGCAGCTGTTCGAAAACGCCTGCGGTGATGCCTGGGACGTCGATGGCGCGCCGGGCATCGTCTATACCCTGGACTGGCAGCAGCGCCCCGTGGTGCGCCAGCGCCTGCACTGGACCCACGCCGAGGCCGCGGCAGCGGCCAGCGCCTTGCTGCAGCGCACCGGCGACCTGCAGTACGAAACCTGGTATCGGCGCTTCTGGGAGTTCACCGCCGAGCACTTCATCGATCCGCTGCACGGCAGTTGGCATCACGAATTGGACAGCAACAACAGGCCTAGCGCCGAGATCTGGGCCGGCAAGCCGGACCTGTATCACGCCTGGCAGGCGGTGCTGATTCCGCGCCTGCCCCTGGCACCGAGCATGGCCTCGGCGCTCGCCGAAGTGTCTAGACTGCAGGTTGTGTAACCATGTGGTGACATTCGCGCATCCCTTCGTTACCTGCGCGGGTAGGCCCCCTGTTTAGAATCCTATGCAGCGCAAGCACCAGACTTGCATGCATAACAACAAGAAAGGTACACCTCAGATGAATGCGATTTCTCGTCTAGCTGCTGTCATTTCCGTTGCCTCGTTGTTTCCCCTCAGTGCGTTCCCTCTCGTTTCCGTAGCCGCCGATGCCAAAGGTTCCGTGGAAGTCGTCCACTGGTGGACTTCCGGCGGTGAAAAAGCGGCGGTCGATGTGCTCAAGGCCCAGGTCGAAAAAGACGGGTTCACCTGGAAAGACGGCGCAGTCGCCGGCGGTGGCGGTGCCACGGCCATGACCGTGCTGAAAAGCCGCGCCGTTTCCGGCAACCCGCCAGGCGTTGCCCAAATCAAGGGCCCGGACATCCAGGAGTGGGGTAGCACCGGCTTGCTCAGCACCGACGCCCTGAAAGACGTGGCCAAGTCGGAAAACTGGGACGGCCTGCTCTCCAAGAAAGTCTCCGACACCGTGAAGTACGAAGGTGACTATGTCGCCGTGCCGGTGAACATCCACCGCGTCAACTGGCTGTGGATCAACCCGGAAGTCTTCAAGAAGGCCGGGATCGACAAGGCCCCGACCACCCTCGAAGAATTCTATGCCGCCGGCGACAAGCTCAAGGCTGCCGGTTTCATTGCCCTGGCCCACGGCGGCCAGCCATGGCAGGACAGCACCGTGTTCGAAGACGTGGTGCTCTCGGTCATGGGCGCCGATGGCTACAAGAAAGCGCTGGTCGACCTGGACCAGAAAACCCTCGCCGGCCCGGAGATGACCAAGGCCTTCACCGAGCTGAAGAAAGTCACCAGCTACATGGATCAGAACCGCGCCGGGCGTGACTGGAACATCGCCGCCGCCGACGTCATCAACGGCAAGGCCGGCATGCAGATGATGGGCGACTGGGCCAAGAGCGAGTGGACCGCGGCGAAGAAAGTCGCCGGCAAGGACTATCAGTGCGTGGCCTTCCCGGGCACCGACAAAGCCTTCACCTACAACATCGACTCCCTGGCGGTGTTCAAGCTCAAGGCCGATCGCAAGGGCGATATCGCCGCCCAGCAGGACCTGGCCAAGGTTGCCCTGGGCAAGGACTTCCAGAAGGTCTTCAGCATCAACAAGGGTTCGATCCCGGTGCGCACCGACATGCTCAACGACATGGCCGCGCAAGGCTTCGACTCCTGCGCCCAGGCGGCGGCCAAGGACTTCCTGGCTGACGACAAGACCGGCGGCCTGCAACCGAGCATGGCGCACAACATGGCCACCTCCCTGGCCGTGCAGGGCGCGATCTTCGATGTGGTGACCAACTTCATGAACGACAAGGACGCGGACCCGGCCAAGGCCAGTGCGCAGCTGGCATCGGCCGTCAAGGCCGCCCAGTAAGGTCCGGTGCCGCAGGCTCGCCTGCGGCTGTTCCTGAGAGCGCTCTTCCCCTGTAGGAGCGAGGCTTGCCCGCGAAAGCGTCGTACCTGACACGACGCGTTATCGTTCATCGCGAGCAAGCTTCGCTCCTACAGATACTCACTCCTTCAACTGGATTATCCCGATGAGCTCTGTGGCGGTTTTCAGCAAAGCCTCACCGTTCGACGCGCTGCAGCGCTGGCTCCCCAAGTTGGTCCTGGCGCCAAGCATGCTGATCGTCCTGGTCGGTTTTTACGGTTACATCATCTGGACGTTCATTCTGTCCTTCACCAACTCCAGCTTCATGCCGAGCTACAAGTGGGTCGGCCTGCAGCAATACATGCGCCTGATGGACAACGACCGCTGGTGGGTGGCGAGCAAGAACCTGGCGCTGTTCGGCGGCATGTTCATCGGCATCAGCCTGGTGCTGGGCGTGTTCCTGGCGGTGCTGCTGGACCAGCGCATCCGCAAGGAAGGCTTTATCCGCACCGTCTACCTGTACCCGATGGCGCTGTCGATGATCGTCACCGGTACCGCCTGGAAATGGCTGCTCAACCCTGGCCTGGGCCTGGACAAGATGCTGCGTGACTGGGGCTGGGAAGGCTTTCGCCTGGACTGGCTGGTGGATCAGGATCGCGTGGTGTACTGCCTGGTGATCGCTGCCGTGTGGCAGGCCTCGGGCTTTGTCATGGCGATGTTCCTCGCCGGCTTGCGCGGCGTCGACCAGTCGATCATCCGTGCCGCCCAGGTCGATGGCGCGAGCCTGCCGACCATCTACCTGAAGATCGTCCTGCCGAGCCTGCGCCCGGTGTTCTTCAGCGCCTTCATGATCCTCGCGCACATCGCGATCAAGAGCTTCGACCTGGTGGCGGCGATGACCGCCGGTGGCCCTGGCTACTCGTCCGACCTGCCGGCGATGTTCATGTATTCCTTCACCTTCAGCCGTGGCCAGATGGGCATAGGTTCGGCCAGCGCCATGCTGATGCTGGGCGCCGTGCTGACCATCCTGGTGCCGTACCTGTACTCCGAACTGCGAGGCAAACGCCATGACTAACCAGCTCGGAAAACCTGCGCTGAACTTCAGCCGCATCGCCATCTACGCCACCCTGCTGCTGGCAGCGGCGGTGTACCTGGTGCCGCTGGTGGTGATGCTGCTGACCAGCTTCAAGACCCCGGAAGACATCCGCACCGGCAACCTGCTGAGCTGGCCGGCCGTGATCGACGGCATCGGCTGGATCAAGGCCTGGGACGCGGTGGGTGGCTACTTCTGGAACTCGGTGAAGATCACCGTGCCGGCGGTGGTCGTCTCGACCTTCATCGGTGCCATCAACGGCTACGTGCTGTCGATGTGGCGCTTTCGCGGTTCGCAGTTGTTCTTCGGCCTGCTGCTGTTCGGCTGCTTCCTGCCGTTCCAGACCGTGCTGCTGCCGGCGTCCTTCACCCTCGGCAAGTTCGGCCTGGCCAACACCACCAGCGGCCTGGTGCTGGTGCACGTGGTCTATGGTCTGGCGTTCACCACGCTGTTCTTCCGCAACTACTACGTGAGCATCCCGGATGCCCTGGTCAAGGCCGCGCGCCTGGACGGCGCGGGCTTCTTCACCATCTTCGGCAAGATCCTGCTGCCGATGTCGGTGCCGATCATCATGGTCTGCCTGATCTGGCAGTTCACCCAGATCTGGAACGATTTCCTGTTCGGCGTGGTATTCGCCAGCGGCGATGCGCAACCGATCACCGTGGCCTTGAACAACCTGGTCAACACCAGCACCGGGACCAAGGAATACAACGTTGATATGGCGGCGGCGATGATCGCCGGGCTGCCGACACTGCTGGTCTACATATTCGCTGGCAAGTATTTCCTGCGTGGGCTGACGTCCGGCGCGGTCAAGGGGTAAAAGATGGCAACTCTCGAATTACGCAACGTCAACAAGACCTACGGTACTGGCCTGCCGGATACCCTGAAGAACATCGAACTGAAGATCGATGACGGTGAGTTCCTGATTCTCGTGGGGCCCTCGGGCTGCGGTAAATCCACCCTGATGAACTGCATCGCCGGCCTGGAAAACATCAGCGGCGGGGCGATCCTGGTGGACGACGCCGACATCAGCGGCATGAGCCCGAAGGACCGCGACATCGCCATGGTGTTCCAGTCTTACGCGCTGTACCCGACCATGAGCGTGCGCGACAACATCGCCTTCGGCCTGAAGATCCGCAAGATGCCGGCCGCCGAGATCGACGAGGAAGTGGCGCGGGTGGCCAAGCTGCTGCAGATCGAACACCTGCTCAACCGCAAGCCCGGCCAGCTGTCCGGCGGCCAGCAACAGCGCGTGGCCATGGGCCGGGCCCTGGCGCGGCGGCCGAAGATCTACCTGTTCGACGAACCGCTGTCCAACCTCGACGCCAAGCTGCGGGTTGAGATGCGCACCGAAATGAAACTGATGCACCAGCGCCTGAAAACCACCACGGTTTACGTCACCCACGACCAGATCGAAGCCATGACCCTGGGCGACAAGGTGGCGGTGATGAAGGACGGCATCATCCAGCAGTTCGGTACCCCGAAACAGATCTACAACGACCCGGCCAACCTGTTCGTGGCCAGCTTCATCGGCTCGCCGCCGATGAACTTCATCCCCCTGCGCCTGCAGCGCAAGGACGGCCGCCTGCTGGCCCTGCTGGACAGCGGCCAGGCCCGTTGCGAGCTGCCCCTGGGCATGCAGGACGCCGGCCTGGAAGACCGGGAGGTGATACTCGGCATCCGTCCGGAGCAGATCGGCCTGGCGAACGGCGAGGGCAACGGCCTGCCGACCCTGCGCGCCGAGGTCCAGGTCACCGAGCCGACCGGTCCCGACACCCTGGTGTTCGTCAACCTCAACGGCACCAAGGTCTGCTGCCGCCTGGCGCCGGATGTGGCGCCGCAGGTCGGCGAAACCCTGACCCTGCAATTCGATCCGGCCAAGGTCCTGCTGTTCGATGCCAAGAGTGGCGAGCGCCTGGGTGTTGCGGCCCCTGCGCAGTCCGAAGCCCATGCCAGCAACGTGGCGCAGTTCAAGGGGCGTTGAAGCCCGCGTTATTGGAGCAAGGACGTACCGAATGCGCGGCGGATGGCCTGTCATCCGTCGCATCAGGTGTAAACCGCGTTAGAGAAAAACAGTTAATAACAATAAAGACGAGGATGTAGGGATGAAAAAGAAGAGCACCAATGCACGCTTGATCTGCCAGTTGTCAGCGATTGCGGCAATGACCCTGGCCGGTAGCGCGCACGCTGACGAAGCGTTCAGCGCCGATTCGAAATGGATGACCGGTGACTGGGGTGGCGAGCGGACCAAGCTGCTCGAGAAGGGGATCGACATCAAGGCTGATTACGTTGGCGAAATGGGCGCCAACCTGCACGGCGGCTACAACGACGACAAGACCGGGCGCTACAGCGACCAGTTCGGCCTGGGCGTGGCGCTGGACCTGGAAAAGCTCTGGGGCTGGGATAACACCCAGGCGAAGATCCAGCTGACCAACCGTAACGGCCAGAACATCTCCAACGACCGTATCGGCGACCCGCGTGCCGGCACCCTGAGTTCCTCCCAGGAAGTCTACGGCCGTGGCCATATGGTGCGTCTGACCCAATTGTGGATCCAGCACCAGTTCCTCGACGGCAAGCTCGACGTCAAGGCCGGTTACTTCGGCGAAGGCGAAGACTTCAACACCTTCCCCTGCGAGTTCCAGAACCTGGCGTTCTGCGGCTCCCAGGTGGGCAACTGGGCGACCAACATCTGGTACAACTGGCCGGTCAGCCAGGCGGCACTGCGGGTGAAGTACCACATCACCCCTGAGCTGTACGCACAGATCGGCGCGTACAACCAGAACCCGTCGCAACTGGAGCACGGCAACGGCTTCAAGCTCAGCGGCAGCGGTACCAAGGGCACCGTGCTACCGGTCGAGCTGGTCTGGTCGCCGAAGGTCAACAACCTGCCGGGCGAGTACCGCGTCGGTTACTACAAGAGCACGGCCGATGCCAGCGACGTGCGCGAGGACGTCAATGGCCAGGACGCCGCCGTCACCGGTGACAGCTATCGCGTGCACAGCAGCAAGCACGGCTACTGGTTCGTCGGGCAGCAGCAACTCACCACCCACAACGGCGATGCGACCCGCGGTCTGAACATCGCGGCCAACGCCACCTTCCACGACAAGGACACCAACTTCATCGACAACTACCAGTCGCTGATGCTGGTGTACAAGGGCCCGTTCGACGCACGTCCGAAGGATGACGTCGGCATCGGTTTCGCCCGTATCCATGTCAACGACGACGTGAAGAAAAACGCCCAGTTGCTCAATGACACCAACGGCGTCAGCAACTACGACGATCCGCTGTTCTCGCCGCTGCGCGAGACTGAGTACAACTACGAAATCAACTACGGCTTCCATGTCACCAACTGGCTGACCGTGCGTCCCAACCTGCAGTACATCACCCATCCAGGCGGTGTGGATGAGGTCGACAACGCCCTGGTGGCCGGCCTGAAAATTCAGTCGGTGTTCTAACGCTGTTGCGATAAGCTCCTCCTCTATGTGCGCATTTTTGCGGATGGCCTTGGCTATCCGCTTTTTTTTGGGGACGAACCCGTTCCCTACAGGGCTTTGCGCATCAATGATGAATATCGGTACAGCAATGATCTTCAGGACCGTGGCCCATGCATGAGCATCCGCTACAACGCTTTTTCAAATCCTTGCGCGAGCGCCCGACTTTCGCCTGGGAGCGCTATCAGATGCGCGACGTGCTGGTGATCGACCATCCGCTGTGCCAGGCGGTGTTCAGTCGCCAGGGCGCGCAGCTCCTGCATTTCCAGCCGACAGGGCAGAAGCCCTGGCTGTGGTGTGCGGCGAAGTGGCCGCAGGTCGGGGCGATCCGTGGCGGGGTGCCGGTGTGCTGGCCCTGGTACGGCCGTCACCCGAGCGAAAACGCCTGGCCGTCCCATGGCTGGGCGCGCCTGATCGACTGGAAGCTGCTCGACAGCCGCAGCGATGACGAGGGCGTGTCCCTGCACTGGCAGCTGCAGCTGTGCGACTGGCAGGTCGACCTGCACGCGCACCTGGGCGAAAGCATGGACCTGCGCCTGAGCACCGAGCACCAGGACAGCCTGCCGTGCCAGCTGAGCCAGGCTTTGCACGCCTACTGGCGTATTGGCGACGTCGGTGAGGTAGCGCTGTCTGGGCTCGACGGCGCCGAGGGTTACGACCAGTTGAGCCGCCAGGCGTGCCGGCAAACAGGCGAGCTGCGGGTCGATGGCGGTTGCCAGCGGGTGTTCCAGCACGAGGGCGAATTGCAGCTCAAGGACCACGCCTGGCAACGCGAATTGCGCATCGATACTGGCGATACCGCCGACACCGTGGTCTGGCATCCGGGCAGCCGGCCGCTGCTGGGGGTGAGCTGGAGCGAGGTGTCCGGGTTCGTCTGCGTCGAGGCGGCGGCGGGGGGCACCGACAGCCTGTGCCTGGCGCCGGG